>DAHXLZ010000296.1 GCA_027365715.1 Methanomassiliicoccales archaeon
CTATATCCACGCGGGGGTAGCCGTACCTACCGATGAAAACACCTGGAGGAGAGAGTCCATCCATCTCCTGGTTGGCTGTCAGCTTCTTCACCTTATTGTCGGCGAAATATCTGACAAGTATTGGACAGGGTAAGAGCTGACAGACCCGAGGGGGACAGAATTTATGAACTCGTTCAGGAAATTTCGATGTCCAGAACTGCACCTGAGGTTGAGGTTAAATTTTCAAATCAACCCGGGGTGACATTCGCGCTGGATGACGATGTACAGCCTTTCGGCCGCTCGGGAAGGATAGAAAGAATCAGAGCCGATACCGGGCGATTTGACCAGAGGATTGAAAAAGCATTCTTCGACACGGATCTGAGTGCGAGAGGAGCTGTTGAGTATCTTTATGATTCCGACGTCAGGGTATCGGCTATACAGCGGGCATTCAGCACAGGTGTTTTCGGAGTAGGTAAAAATAGAAGAATGGTTCCGACGAGGTGGAGCATAACTGCCGTGGACGATATGCTTGGAAAGGCGCTGCTCAGGGAAAACAGGTACAATGATGCGTTGTGGGATTACCGCGTCTACTCATACAACGCTCTGGACAACAGGTGGGTGATACTCCTGCTGCCGACTTCGTGGCGATATGAGCTCATCGAAGCATGGTATCCCAACACCACCTGGAATCCCACAGGAAAGCAAATCTGGATGATTTCATCGCACGAATACTATGAAGGCAGAAGTGAATACGCAGAGATCGGCGGGTGCTATTATGCCGCCAGGCTTGCAGTAAACGAACTCCTGAAACGTGAGAGTATCCAGGCAGGCGTGGTCATCATGAGGGAGTCACACCCCGGTTACATAATGCCTATTGGAGTGTGGAACGTGAGGGAGCATGTGAGAGAAACCCTCAGGACTGCACCACGAAGCTTCGAAACCCTTGAAGGTGCAATCTCATTCATTTCCACGATTCTAGACATTCCTCATGCCCGATGGCTCTCTCACAGTTCTATTTTGAAAAATTTCAAGGATCAGAAAACACTTGATCAGTTCTGATTCTCTCAGTCCTGGCACATTATTGAGTTCGCAGAGTCACGCTGTGAATTCGAGTCGGGCACCCCCGCTCTGGACGGGAATGGGTGAAAATTGTCTACTCTAAAGGACTGAGAACCGATATTCTGTTCCCTCCGTAACCGAGTGCAGTCATTACCTGCTCAAAAGCATACTTTTCACACGTCAGGGTTAAATACAGTCTAATCATCGTACGTAGCAGGTGAACCATGTTACAGGGACAGCCAATTATAATACTCAGAGAAGGGACAGAACGGGAATCTGGTAAATCGGCACGGCATGGGAACATTGCCGCTGCTATTGCAATTGCAGATGCTGTAAGGTCGACACTGGGCCCCAGTGGAATGGACAAGATGCTAGTTGACGGACTGGGTGAGGTTGTGATAACCAATGACGGTGCCACTATTCTGAAAGAACTGGAAGTGGAACATCCTGCAGCAAAGATGCTGGTAGAGGTAGCCAAGACACAGGACAACGAAGTGGGTGACGGAACCACTACTGCAGTTATTCTCGCAGGAGAGCTGTTGCGCAGGGCCGAAACGCTGGTCGACAAGAATGTCCACCCGACGGTAATTGCCGCAGGCTACACAATCGCTCAGGACAAGGCAACCGAATTTCTGGAACAGATGGCGCTAAAGATCGATCGCACAGACCTCAAGGCACTGAAGAACATCGCAGAAACGGCCGTAACCGGGAAGAACGTAGGCGGCGACACAGATTATGTTGCAGATCTTGCTGTCAGGGCAGTGGTTGCAATCCTGGACGAATCCAGTGGAAAGATAAAGGCCGACACAGGCAACATCAAGGTGGAAAAGAAACACGGTGCTGCAGTCTCTGACTCGCAGCTCATACAGGGAATTATTATTGATAAGGAAAGGGTTCATTCAAGAATGCCGCAATATGTGGATGATGCAAAAATTGCCCTTATCGGACAGGCACTCGAAGTCAAGAAAACCGAAGTTTCATCAAGCATACAGATAAGAGATCCGGGCAAGCTTCAATTGTTTCTGGATCAGGAGGAACAGACGCTGAAGGAGATGGCCGACAGGATCACTTCTGTTGGTGCAAACGTCGTGATATGCGAGAAAGGGATAAGTGACATAGTTCAGCATTATCTGTCAAAGAGCGGAATATTTGCCGTCCAGAGAGCCAAGAAATCAGATATGGAGAAACTCGCAAAGGCCACCGGTGGCAGAATTATAGCGAACGTGCGAGACATTGTGGATAAGGACCTTGGAAAGGCAAAGAGGGTCGAGCAGAAGAAGGTTTCAGAAGAGGACATGACCTTTGTTACCGGCTGCAAGAATCCCAAGTCAGTCACCGTGCTCCTCAGGGCAGGGACAGAGCATGTTGTTGAAGAGCTGGAACGGGCTTTCAACGATGCCATAAGAGTTGTTTCGGTGGCAGTAGAGGATGGAAAGATGGTTCCCGGCGGCGGAGCTGTGGAAATTTCCCTGTCGCTGAATCTGAGGAGCTATGCCTCCAGCGTCGGCGGAAGGGAACAGCTGGCTGTCGAAGCATTTGCCGAAGCGCTGGAAATACTTCCGAGAACGCTGGCAGAGAATGCCGGCCTTGACCCGATTGATGTGCTGCTTGAACTGAAGACAAAGCACAGTGCAGCTGGTTCGAAACATCTCGACGGTATTTCAATCGATGACGGCAAGATCAAGGACATGATTAAGGCAAAAGTGCTCGAGCCAGTTCGCGTCAAGAAGCAGGCACTTGCATCTGCAACAGAAGTTGCGATCATGATTCTGCGCATAGATGATGTAATCGCGGCGAAGAAGGGCGCTGGCGGAATGCCACCCGGTGGAATGCCGCAGGGTATGCCCCCGGGAATGGGCGGCGGAATGCCACCCGGAATGATGTAGACACAACCATTGGCGGAAATCAAACACTTTCCTCATTTCTTGAGCGGCATGTCCTGAAGAAGGCATGCCGTGTTTATCAGACCAAAGTGACTGAATGCCTGCGGGAAATTGCCCAGAAACTCACCTGTGGCCGGATCAATCTCCTCTGAAAGAAGACCGAGGTGATTGCACCTGCCGATCATTCTTTCGAACAGCTTCTCCGCCTTCTTTTTCTTTCCACTGCGATAGAGTGCATCAATGTACCAGAACGTGCAGAGTGCAAAAGCACCCTCTTTTCCACTCAATCCATCGTCGCCAATGTATCTCATGACCAGCCCGTCGGTGACCAGATGCTCCTCTATCGCGTTCAGCGTCTGCACGAATCTCCTGTCCTTTGCGCTGATTATTCCGGCCGAGGGCAGTACGAGGACGCTTGAATCGAGCCATTTCCCTTCGAGTATTCCGGAGATATATGTGTAACCGTCCCTCATTGATGCCGCAAGCACTGCTTTTTTCAGTGAATCGGCGGCTCTTTTCCATTTCTCCGCGCTATCCATGTGGCCGGTTGCCTTCGCAATCCCGGATGCCCTGTTCAGTGCTGTCCAGGACATGGCGGCTGAGTGTGTGTGCCTTTTCCTGCCGTTTCTCATTTCCCAGATTCCCATGTCCGTCTTCATCCAGTTCAGTGTCAAGTATTCGGCAATCGACTTCACAATCCTCCACATCTGATCCGGCACATTGCCCGTGGGCACGAAGGTGAAGTGGATTGCATCTACAATGGGTCCGAATATGTCGATCTGGAGTTGTGATGTGGCACCATTGCCGACGCGCACGGGGCGTGAGTCTCTGTATCCGCTCAGTCCTGGCAGGTCCATTTCGTCGGGAACCGGATCACCTTCGACAGTGTACATGACTCTCAGGTTCTCCGGGCTTGAAGCCCTTCCGCGCAGAAGGTGGAGGAGCCAGAAAAAGTAATTCTGCTCCTCCTCACGGTGGCCGAGCAGGTTGAACGCCCTGAGGGCATATGTGGAGTCCCTGATCCACGAGTACCGGTAATCCCAGTTTCTCTCTCCTCCCACCGATTCGGGAAGGCTTGTTGTAGCTGCGGCGCATATCGCTCCGGTGGGTGAATATGTCAGTAGCTTCAGCACAAGTGCCGATCTGATTACTGCGTCTTTCCATCTGCCTTCATAACCCGTCGCTCCTGCCCATTCTCTCCAGTATTTCACCGTGCGATCAAGGAGTTCTTCGCTGAAATCCATTGAGAATTCTGTTGATGCGCTGCCGTTCCATCTCAGCACAGCATTCAGTCTCTTTCCCTGCGACAGCTTCATTCTGGCTGTTGCACGGCTTTCTTCCAGTTTCAATTTCCGGACGCCGTAAAGCACGAAGTTATCACCATCGCACTCTGCGATACACACTTGTTTTTCCAGATGCAGATTCGTGTTTATCGTGCCGAACCTGAACGCTGGTCTGAATGATATGTCAAGCTCAACGCTGCCTGCCGTGCATCTGATGATTCTGTGAATTTCATGTCTTGAATAGACGTGACCGCCAGAACGCTCAACTGGCATGAAGTCGATCACTTCCAGCTTGCCGGAAGCGGAATGCAGCGATGTTATGAGGACGTTGGTATTGTACAGATACTTCTGCGAGTGCGCGACACCGCCGGCCATTCCTACACGCATTTCGCCTCCTTTTCTGTAATCCAGTATTGAGGAAAA
>DAHXLZ010000304.1 GCA_027365715.1 Methanomassiliicoccales archaeon
GTGAGGTGGTCTATGACCTTCTCAATATCACTGGTAAGCAGCACCTTTTCCCGTGATGATAGGTAACAGTAAAAGACAGAATACTGCAACTGTGTTCCGTACCCTTTTGCTATCCTAAAAACTTTTCGCCACCTCTTCTGATCTCTGATGTCGTAAGACACCAGGTACAAGTTTCTCATGTGATATGCTACCTCGTCAGGAACATTGGATATTCATTGATCTCTCCCGTAAGTGTTCTGCCAAGGGTAGAATTTTTAGGTCAGAAAACAGATATAGAAGACCATCAAGCAGTCATTGTCTGACGGTTCAGGTGTAGAGCAACAGACGGGCGTGAACGTTCTCCATCCCGGAGATGGAAAGCATCTGAATCGACAATAGTCGCCCAGACCTTTCGAGTGGAGGTGTGATGAAATGATTACGAAGAGGCGCTCGCAAACATATACTTTCCCTCAAAACAAACAAATAATTCCTGAAAATGAACGAAAATCGATCCACATGACCTATAGAGAGCAATAATCGCTCGAGATTTACTTGGTGAGAGTATTTAAGGCCATCTCCACAACTGAAAAGTTGTGGCCCCATTGAAGCGCTCATCAGGCGGACTGTATTATTCAATCACCAGTTCATCTCCACAACTGAAAAGTTGTGGCCCCATTGAAGCCTCTATCGCATGTTGCATGTTTCCCTTTTTCATCCCCATCTCCACAACTGAAAAGTTGTGGCCCCATTGAAGCTAAATGTCTAACGAAAAGTCTACGGAAATGAATGAAATCTCCACAACTGAAAAAAACCTAGGTATGGATCGAAACCCACACTCATAAGTACTGTAGTTGTTGTGCTTACAAGTAGTGCGTATGTGAATGACAAAAGCGCGTTAACCGCGTCTCTTGGCGGTCTCCGGTTCCTGGCGTGAAAATCGAATTTGATTGTCTGTCCGTTGGCTTTGATCATTTCAGCGAAGTGGGAAAAATACACTCTTCCAGCTGCCCCTTCAATTCCAAACAGTTCACCGGCAGAATCTATCTGCAATGCACTTTCTGCCAGCCTGGCAAGTTCTTCCAGGGCTGCATCAGGAGAAGTTTCGCAATTTCTTCTCAACATGGTCCTGCAGTTTCGGATCTTACCACATATTATTCGCCTCGCTATGTGAAGCGACAACTGTTCTTCGGATGCGGTTTTGAACTGGCACTGTCGCAGCATAATGTTCTTGTGAGTCATCCCGTTTGTAATGCCGTAAAACCATCCGCCAAATGAGAAATAGCATAAGGAAATACCACGTATACACAGCTCGCGAATCGCTTGAGTGGTGACCTGAACATTACCAAATAACGCCAGGGTCGAAGTTTCGAATAGCTTTGCCGTTGCTATCACATCGCCTTTGCTTCTGATTTCCAGTTCTTCCCCCCTTTTAGCAACCATTGCCCCTTGTTCCTGGACGTAGAGGGGCAGAGCATCGTCTCTAGCTGGTAGAAGGCTTCTTACTTCTTCTTTGTCAATATTGTTCAATTTCACACGTGAAAGAGCAATAACCTCATCAGGAAGACAAATGCCAACAAGGGAGCAACGCGGGCATTTGGGGCTGTCAACAAGCGGAGGCGGAATGGCAGGGCAATCTGCAGTAACCTTTGCCTGTTCAACTAATTTCAGCGTTCTGCTTACCAATTCGTCTGTTATTGGTACAGGAATTCGAATCTTGGAACCTGCATAGTATATCGATGCTTCATTGCAGCGATATCCGTTTTCTCTCAGAATTATCGCTTGCGCACAAACCTGGATCCTCTCAGGCTCAAAACTTCTATATTCATTATTTGGGACTTCTCCCTTCTTGTAATCAACAGGGCACAATTCATCATTATTGCCTTCTATAATGTCAAGTTTGGCGACTATTCCTAGCTTGTCGCTGGATAATGAAACTGACCTTGCGTGTATATTCTCTGTCTCTTCAATCCCATCTGCCACCCCGATATTTCCGCTTTCTTTGTCAACTCTGTGATGAACAAATTCTCCTTCAAGAGTGTCGTCGTTGTGCGCAAACTCTCCCTGCACCCACTCAAGATAGAATAGACGAGGGCAGTAGGAGAATTCATTTAGCATCCTTACAGGAAGCAGTGGAGGTGATTTGTTGTTCATCATCTCGAACCACCCATGATTTTTATTCTTTCTCTTTCGTTCCTCTTACCTGATGAGCACTCATTTACAATGAATATATATTTGTCAGCCGTTATGAATCTCAATTATCGCACTTAAGAACGAACAGTAGCAGTAATCCCACCGTATGCGCATATGCCTTGACGGAGCAGAGTATTTCTCAGCAAATACTCTCATAGTGCGACTTAAGGAATAGTTGCAGATTAGAAGTATTCACTTTTGAGGTATTAGGTAAAGAGGATTGTGCACTGCAATTGTGACTTGAATTAGGAAAGGTGAAGACTCTCACGGCTCATTCTGTGGAATATGGAAAATTGAGTATTCACACAATGAAGAGACTATTCATTTCCTGCCTTTAGGATCGAAGCGTGGTCCGGACCCATTGAAAACAGAATCGTCTCGGGAGATTAATTACCAAAGAAAGAGGTAAAAGTGAAAGAGCGAACAGAGAAATGGATCGATTTGGAAACAGAAGGAGGATTCATCAATGTACAGGGAATGAACTCCTGAACAGCAGGAGTACATAGAGTCGTTCCACAGCACGCTGAAGACTGAATACATATGGCCTGTGGAGTCCGGCAAGAGGTTATTCAACACCTATAGAGTTCTACATGAAATACAGGGAACAGCCTTTGCCTTAGGCGGTTACATCAAGTCCAAAGAGCGGAAGGTGATTCCAAAAACATGGGTCCGTTCCACTCCTGCGAACATCTTACTAACTCACCGCTGCTTATCAGCAGGAATGTAACAACGCCAGTAACCGGAAAACCTTATAGGCATAAAATGATCTGTTGATCTGTATCTCAATGCCTGTTACAGATCCGGATAGTTGTATTCCGAGACTCTTCAGGGTCATACTTCCTGTAAGCGACATAGAAAAGGCTCAGAAATTTTACTCCTCATTGCTTAACATGGAGGGAAGTAGGGTCTCTCCCGGAAGGCATTATTTCCAGTGCGGCGGCACAATACTTGCATGTTTTGACCCAAGGAAAGATGGTGACAATTTCGATCTCCCCCCAAATCCAGATCACATATATTTATCAGTCAGGAATCTCAATGCTGTCTTCAGAAGAGCGCAGGTATTGGGAGCTGTAATTTTAGATGAGATTGGGACAAGACCCTGGGGAGAAACATCATTCTACCTGAAGGACCCGTTTGGGAATAAAATTTGTTTCGTTCAGGAGGAAACCGTATTTACGGGACAGTAATAGCTAAAAAATCACTGATAGCATATCTAATAAAACCCATCACCAAGCAATCTTATTTGGCTTTTAAACCTGATAGGGAATGGAGGCTGACCGGTCTTTCATCCGGATCCCACACTCTATCGCTTCTAAAGCAGTTCACCGCATCCAGCCACTCTATTGGCGGCTCTGGAAGACGATTACATTGTGCCAGCATCTGCAGCTATGTCCACACTCAGAATCTCATAAACGTCGGACTCAGAATGCGAAGGAAGGTGAGATCAGCTCGCAGATTGGAAATTCAGACACTGAGGAGTTGTTGGGAGAAAAGGGAGTTTGCACGAGAAAAGAGATAATTCAAATGAACAAATCCTCTATTAAGCAGCTCCGGCTACAGGCAGGATGAAATACGAATCCACGTCCTGAAGAGGTTCAGACAGCCGGTTCCACGAGGTTGCTGGACAGCAGATAGCCGACGCGCTCTGTTATGAATGGCCTGATTATTCTGAACTTCTCGACGAGGCGGCCGCCGCTCAGCGACGGGTATACCCACAGGTTGAGTATCTTTTCCTTCTTCGAACCGCTCTCAAGAAACTTTGCCCGGTAGCCTGCAGAACGCAGTCTCTGTCTAACCTCCTCGATCATGGATTCCAGCTGGCTTGAATAAGCAGACATTGCTTCCACTTTCTTTGGGAGGTAATCGGTCACATCAAAACTTGCATTTGGCTCCGGTGAATTGTAGAACCAGACTTCATCAACTATGTGCGTATCAAGACCCTCCTTCTCTATCTGTTCGGGGCACTCGAGGTGGTAATGCGAAAAGGTGGCTGCATCATATGTTGCAAACGAGACGGTGCGGTGGTCGGGGTTTGGCTCGTACTTACCATAAGGATCGTAAGTCATCACTATATGCGGCTTGAATTTTCTGATGAGGCCCATGATCCTGTTTTTGAGTTCCAATTCCTTCTCAAACATTACGTCGTGATTGAGATAACCCAGGAATATTTGCTGTTCGACACCAAGTATTTCGGAAGCTCTGGCTGCCTCTGTCCTGGTGATCCTTCTGAGATCATCTGCCGATTTTATGCTTCTGTCCATCGTTCCTCTTTCACCGTCAGTGACGGTCACTATTATGACCCTGCTTCCTTCAGCTGTCAGCTTGGCGACTGTTCCTCCTGCCATTATCGCAGTGTCATCAGGATGTGGTTCTACAACAAGGACTGTTTTCATCGAATTTCAACCTTCTTTTGTATGGTGTGTTTTGATCGCAACAGCGTCAATCTCAACTTTCATAAAAGGCGCAACGAAATCGCAGACGATGGTCGTCCTAGAGGGCGGATTTGACGGAAACCTTTTTGCAAACACTTCGTTAAGCTCGCTGAAAAATTCCTTGCTCGAAAGATAGACTGTAAACTTCAACACGTCCTGGAGAGAGGAGCCAGCTTCCTGCAGGATTCTTTCAAGCTTCATCATTGTCGTGCTCAGTTGATCCGCAAATGTCGTTTCGGTCTGACTGTCCTGACCGCTGACACCGGATACGAACACAAGCCCACCCGCTGAGGTGAAGTGGCTGTATATTCCTCCTTTTCCCAGTCCTGGGACATCGCCGGTGCTCCTGTTGGATTTGACTCCCGAAACAGAAAGGAGGGCACTCTCCACGATTGCGACTTCGTCATCTCTCAGACACTGCGGATTGATGTAGATTCCGTCGTCGCGGCAAATAACATAGACAGGCGGTTCATACCTTTTCAGTCTTTCAGATATAATCTCCGGTTCTATTCCCGAAATGTTGAATTTTATCCTAGGTGCAACGACAGGTCTGATGCGCTCTCCCTTTCCGGGAATGACCTTCTCTATGCTGATCCTGTCGTCCGTTGCAGCTCTTACCGATTTTACAAGCCGATCACAGATGTCGTTCCATCTCCTGATTCTTTGAGCATGGTCCAAGCTCAGATATTTCTCAAATGCTGTGACAAACGCGACAATGTCCTCCTTGCTTGTCTTCATGGGTCTGCCGATAAAAGTTCTCATCTGTCCGCCAACGTTGAGATAGCTCAATGGTCCCAAAAGCCTGGCATGGTCGATGATGTCCTTCCTTCCCAGGATGACGCCAGTATCATTGGGTGCGGAAATGTCCTTTCCGCCGCTGAAGATCACGGCGTCGGCACCCGCCTCTAGAAATTCTGTCAGTGCTTCCGCAGGCGGAAGTTCGGCGGCAGCATCGACTATCACTTTAACTCCATGTGATCTTGCTATCCTGACCACATTTGTGAGAGGCAGTGAATCGTCCGGAGAGTATTCTGTATGGATTATTGCAGCTGTTCTGACTGAGATTTCCCTTTCCAGTTCGCTCTCAATGTCTGGCGCTTCGTTGCTGATCAATTTTATCTTAGCACCGGCTATCGTGGAAAGGACTGCATAAGGGTTATCCTTCCAGTGAGCCGATTGCATCAGTACCTCATTTTTCATACCATCAGTATTCGGAAGCGCGGCCATTTTGTCTGGATCACCTTCAGTCATACAGGATGCAACTGACAGAACGATCCCGGCAGCCGCTCCAGAAGTTATGAATGCGGCTTCGGCACCCACGAGTTTTGCAACGAATGAGCCTGCCTTTTCCATGAGCTCATTCATGTCTACGAAATCATAAGCGACCTCAAGCATGGCACCCATTGCTTCAGGCAAGACCCTTGATCCGCCGAGTCGCGTTAGGGTTCCGCTTGCGTTAATGACTTTCCTTACACCCAGCCGTTCAAGCAAACCGTCCACTTCCATCCAAGCAAGTCAGGGGGATCACACTATTCTCATCACTCTGTTTCACCTATCGCCTCCAGCGCAGGAATTCTGTCTCTTCGCAGCGCCAGAACAACGATGAGAACGATGCAAAACAATACAAACACTATCGGAGCGGCTTCAAATGGAAACGTAATTCCGAGTACGGCGTAGTAGATGGCAGCTACGGTCAGGATTATGGATGCGATGGGAATCAAAACAAGCAGCAAAATCCTCTTTGCATTGAGCTGACCAAACCTCTTTCTTAGACCTGACCATATTATAGAAAGGCTGGCCATTCCGTGGACGAGTAATGCGAGCAGTGTCGTGAGTATTCCAAGCACTATGTATGAATCTATTATGCCGTTGGGCACGCCGTACATTGCAACCAGGACAGCGGTCGAGACTGCAGCAAGAAGGATGGTTATACCCGTAATGACGGCTATACCTGCAACAGGTACTCCTCTTTTCGGATTCACCTTGGCAAGTGATGCGGGCAGCAGGCGATCCCTTCCCATCGCAAAGACCACCCTGCTCCCTGACGTAAGGAAGTTGTTGAGCAGTGTGTATATGACCAGGTCATAAAGCAGAGTCATTATGGCAGTTGCCCCGACACCGATATATCGGTTGGTGAGGATTGCTGCGGGAACCTCTGCTGTAACGAAAGACTTCATATTTCCAAGACCCCAGGCTACTGCAGTCGCGTAGGAGGCAATGACCCATGCAAATGCGCCTATCACAAGGATTGTAATGAGTGCCTTTCCAACGGTCTTGTTTGGAGCCTTCGTTTCTTCACCCAGAGAAACGATGGAGCCATATCCGCCGTAAGCAAGGTATCCTCCTGTTACAAAACCAAGGAATAATCCTGAAACTCCTGTATACGGTGTAAAGGGCTTGACGCTGTTGTCAGGTGCCTTCGCTATGAAGATGAGAGATATTACTGTCAGGACTATCATCTGGAGAACACCAAGCGCAATCATCGCCTTGATACTCGGCTTCAGACCAGACCACATACCATAGAAGACAACAGCAAGACCTGAGCCTGCAAATATTATGCCTGCCCACCACGGGAAATTTGTATGAAACACCAGATTAATTGAGCCGCTGAAACCCACAAGATAAAAGAGAATCAGTCCAGCTGCATTGCTTGCCGCGTATAGGACATAACTGTAGGCTGTAAATGTTGCCGCATGTCTTCCAAGGCCGTCTTTCACATAGCCATAGTAGCCTCGGGCGTTGGCAATTTTTCTCGAATACCAGAATAACGTGTTTGCGGACATCAACACACCCACGAATCCTACCAGAAAGACCAGCGCCATTGCGCCCTGCACGAATTCTGCTGTTCCGATCAGTGCAAAAAATATGCCGATCGGAGCAATGCCGCCGAGACCCTGGAAGACCAGTCCCCAGAATCCGACCTGATTCGGAACAAGGCCAGTTGCGCTCGCATGCTTAGCCACTCCCACCTTCTCATTAACCGTTCCCGACGACATTTCGAGTCCCCTTTCTTAACTTATGGAGCATCCGTGGTTGGTCTACAGTCTTTTTCAATGTTGGTAAGCAAAGTACTGAACGAACAGAGACCATCCTGCCGGCAACAACCACTAAATTCCCGGAAAGAGATAAACCTGGTATGCAACATGTTGCATCCAGCGCAAATCCGGAACCTTGAGTCCACATATGAGGTCCTGCAGCTCAAAAATTTTCCATCAATCATTGAATTAATCGGAAGGCCATGCCGGGCGCGACCCAACCTGACAGTTTGCTCATGGCTTCCTGCGAACAGGTCACCGTAGTAATTTCATCAGGCAATCTCCAAAAGCCCGGGCGATCTAAGCATATCATGCCTGTCGCATTGAGGGCATAATCTTATGCCAGGCTTTTGCGCTGAAATCTTGTGTCTGCATCAATCTCCAGCCGGAACCCTGTGAAGCTTACCAGCTCAAATGAAAATTGATTTAGGTGACTAAATATATGCAAATTGCCATCAATGTCCGATCGCTGAATGAATGGTTCCGCAGCAATGGAGATATCCGAACACATTGACAGACTTGTATCAACGGACTTTCATTCCAGGAAGTTCATAATTGACCTTTACGACGCTGCACGCAGACAGTCCGGAAATATTCCATTGACTTACAGGGCAGCTTCGTTGATAAATGAGAAGGTTAGGCCTGATTCATGCGTCTTGTTCATTACCGGTTTCCCGACTTACGGCGACTTCGTTGCCGAGCAGGATGGTCCGGTCGGAGCATCCATGCTGTCAAGGGTTCTTTCGGAGCTGCTGAGGGTGAGACCCGTGGTGCTTACAGATGCAAGCCAGGCATGGATGGTTGAGAAGTGCTTCATGGGCTGCGGTTTCAGTTTGGCTGGCAGATTGGGGGAGGAACACCAGGTCGTGGTCAGAGGATTCAAGGAAAATACAGAGATTGATTTTAGCTCCGTATTTGATGAGTTTTCTCCGTCAGCAATTGTAGCCATTGAAAGGCCATCAAAGAATTCCTCAGGCAGATATATGTCAATGAAGGGAATGGACATTTCTTCCAAAGTGGCGAGGCTAGATGACATTTTAAACGAAGCTCCAAAAAGAGGCATACCAACAGTTGGCGTGGGAGACGGAGGCAATGAGGCCGGATGCGGCCTCATCGAGAAAGAAGTCATTAAATTCCATCCTAATGGCAGAATCATTGCATCGGCTGTTGGAACAGACGCACTGGTCTTTTCCTCAGTTTCAAATTTCGGTGCTTACGGAATTGCAGGGGCACTGGCTGCAATTTCGGGAGACTTTTATGCGCTTCCGGACAAACAGACACTAATATCCGCCCTCAAAAGTGCGGCAACCGCCGGTCTTCACAATGGTCCCCCGAAATGGCTTGATCCCGGCTCAGATGGCATTCCCTTTGAACTGGAGGGACTCGTGTGGGAAGGTATACGGAGGATGATTTGGGAAAAAGTAAATCCGCACTATCCCCGGTTTTATTGATGCTTTCGCATTAATTGGCCTCATTCATGGAAGCGATAATGCAACTGAGGAGTTTACCGATCGCAGATTTAAGTGATCTGTCAACTGTTGATTTGTTTCTGGAAAGAAGAGCGGCCATGTCTGTTACGCTGAGGCTTCGCCTTTCGTTGAAGTAACCCAGTCTGCCTGCAGCCATGAGATATTCTATTTCCTTGTCAGTAAGGACCAGCTTGGAAAGTTTAGAGAGGAGCTGATTTGCCCACATGATTCTGGACATGTCAATTGAACTGACCGCCGACAAGGCGGGATTTACAGTAAAGTTTCCGATATCCATCAAACTGCGTATAAATCTGAATTGACTCCTCGGTTGTATCAAAACATTCCATTTCTGAACGCCCTCTTCCACACTTGAACTGTATGTTGTCAAGTTGTACTTCAGGAGATTTTCCCTGACCGTATTGTGAAATGGTCCAGTGAACGATACCATGTAAATATTGCGGAAAATACGCTCACAGTTGATTAGTTCATTGATCAGCCCGATTGTCTCCTGTCTCCTGAAGAATGAATCGATTGTTGTCCTTTTGTCATCCCATTTTGCCAGTATAATTTCATAGTTGAAGTCGGTGCCGTTCGGATGCCAGGAAAGGCTCTCCATACGGCAACGTAGCCTGTTTGTCAGCCTGGTCCAGTCTCTTCCGTGCCTGAATGAAAAGGAGAGCAACTGCTCTTCCATGGATTTAGTAGTCCCCCTGCCTTGGCCGGAATTATATGCTGTCAAGCTCTTCGCGTTACACCCGCGCCGACGTCTACTATAAGCGTGTTATTATTTGACTGTATCGCAGTTTTGAAGGCTTAGAGCAGTCGAATATGATTAATTGAAACAAAGCGCGGATTACTCTTCCCGCAGAAAAGTGAGATTCGATGAATTCCAGAGTCCTGGATTTCCCGTCACCCCTGTCAGCCCTCAGTGAGGCGTATCTGAAGCGCTTAAATCACCAGCATTCTATTACACCAGTGGTGGCATTGCAAGACAACGAATTGTCGGAGAACCTTGACAGACTCAGTGCCATTCTCGAAAGGGCAACAGAATTTGTTTTGAGTCAACTTGCAAATAAAGCCAATCAAGTTGCAGTTAATGAAGAAATCACGGCAGTAGAGATTAACTATGAAGCCAGAACGTGGAAAATGAAGGAAATTCAAAGACTATCGCCCCTGATGTCGAGTGGTTTTGCAGAGGAGATCATTAAGATGGCTGAATTTCCACAAGTGAAAAAGTGTATCGAATTCATGTCTTCCTTAGGTTTTGCTGAGCGCTTTGGCTGGATTGAGCTTCCACTGCCTGTGGAATTTCCTGAGGAGACAAAGCGGGACATGAGCAAACAGGCATTTCTTCTGCACAGGATCTTCCGTAATTTCGTCGCAGATTACATTATGAATTTTAAGTTCGAATTCAACCAAGGCAATTTTTCGAAAGTGTTTGAAGAGCTGAAGAGTCATGTCGGCAGTTCTGATGGAAACAGAAGGAGCGCTGTTGTACTGAGAAATTTTGATATGGTTGGCATAGATTCGATTGAAATATTTGGCTGCAGATTGAGATATATAGAAACAGAGGAGCTTTTGGATCTGATTATAATAGGTGCATACGATCGGAATGTGGGGAACCCTTATGCTCTTCCACCATCCGGACTTTCAGGAATTCTTAACCCGGCGTTTTGTATCAGTTTGCCGCCATTGATTTTCGCAGACGACGAGTCGGAGAAGAGGCACGAAGAAATTAAGCTCAAGATCCGGCTATTGCTGCAGCTGTTTAAACCTGAATT
>DAHXLZ010000307.1 GCA_027365715.1 Methanomassiliicoccales archaeon
TTGTCTTGAAAGAGAAAAGAGAATGCCGGTGTATTGTCTATTCGGCCGGCAGAGAAATCAGAATTCACGACTCCGCCATGCGTTGATTCGACCGTCGCTTCCGGTTTGCCCGAATGTCTCTGCGGGAACTGGACAACACGCTGCTTCTGACATGGCTGAAAAAATGTCTGCAGTAAACTTGCTTTGCCGGTGTTCAACAGGGAGGCACATGAATGGGTGAGACTGTCAAGATCGGCCTGACGGGCCTGCCTGGTTCCGGCAAAACATCCACGCTCCTCAAGCTTGTTGAAATGCTTGAGGAAGAGGGTAAAATTGTCGGTGGCATGATAACCGAGCCGATAATCGAAAGCGGTCACAGAGTCGGTCTCGTGATCATTAACAAGATGAGCAGTGAAAAAGCCACTCTGGCACACCTCGGAATCGAGTCCAAATACATGTACGGCAAATACGGCGTGGATCTCACAGTTCTCGAGAATGTTGGCGTGAAAGCGCTGGTTGATGCTGAAGAAAAAGCTGATATCATTATAGTAGATGAAGTGGGAAAACTTGAAGTCGAAAGCGAGAAGTTCGTCGATGAAGTGAAGAATGTGCTGGACGCCGACAAGGCAGCGATACTCACGCTGCATAAAAAATCCAGGAATCCGCTCCTTCAGGACATAAGGAAAAGAGATGACATACGCATTCTCGAAGTGACGCCAATCAACAGAAATCTGCTTCCGTACAAGGTAATGAAACTTATGAAAGGACAACTATGGTAGCTGATGACCAGCACCTTACCGAGGTAGTGGAGGGAAAAGTCCCCTACCTGGTACCTGAGAGGTATAACAGAAGGGGACCGGGAAGCCGTTGCAGGGAGCCTTTTTACAACAGGCAAATGGAGTTCAACCGTGACATCTGCATATCGTTCCTGCGCGCTGTTGCAAGAGACGGCGATTCAATACTTGATGCGATGGCCGCCACCGGCATCAGAGCAGCCAGAATCGCCACTGAAGTGAACAACAGCCTCAGCATCACAGCCAACGATACCAGTGAGGCAGCAGTTGGGCTCATGCAGAAGAACTTCAGCAGACTGGGACTCGATGGCATTAGAATCACTGGCAGAAATGCGAAGTCAATCATGTCAGATGAACGATTCGATTTTATAGACATTGATCCATTCGGAACACCCGTTGAATTCCTGTCTTCCGCGATACTCTCAGTGAGGAGCGCCAAATACATGGCGGTTACAGCAACCGATTCTGCCATGCTGTGCGGTTCGGCTCACGGCTGTACACGGAGGTACCTGTGCAGAGCCAGACGCTGGCCGTTCATGCATGAAATCGGACTCAGGAACCTGACCGGTTATATTGCCAGAACAGCCGCATCCTATGACAGGGCAGCCATACCCCTGCTCACGCACTTCACTGACCATTATTTCAGAATATACTTCAGAATGGAAAAGGGAAGCAGAAAGGCGGAACATCAATTGGACAATATCGGTTACGCACATTATTTGCCCGCAACCGGCGAGAGGTGGATTGACAATGAACCAGGAGAAAATTATGCAGGGCCCATGTGGATCGGCCCGCTTCACGATGCACAAACGCTTGAAAAGATGACCACCGAGTCATGGTTCGGAACAGGTGCCCGCGTTTCTTCGATGCTCGACATATGGAGGGGGGAAGCACTTGCGCCTGCGCTCTATTACACAATGGATGAAGTTGCGTCAAGAATGAAAGCCAACATGCCTGAAAGGGAAAAACTGCTCATGGTCCTCGGAGAAAGATTCAGCACATGGAGGACGCACTTTGATCCTAAGGGATTCAAGACAGGGGCCGGATTTGAAGAGATATGCGAGACAATCCGCAGCATTCAGAAAGGCTGATTGAGTGTTATGCCGTTCTGCTGCAAAGCGCCACTGCCCAATGCCGAACAGACCATAGCCTCGCGACAGGTTTATCTGCCGGATGATTTCTGTTTTCCCGGTTCCATTGCGCCTGACTGCAGGTAACCCCCGAAGCCCAGCGCCCAGAGAATAGTCGGGTAAACAATCAGCCGCTCCATCCCGCCCTTGTGCAGCGCACCGTAGTGGCCCGTGGAATACAAAATCAGGGCCATGAGTGAAAGCAACCCGAGGACGATGGACAGATAGCCGAATGTGCTACCTGTGAGCCTGTAACTGTATATCGCTGCGAGGCCGCCGAACAGAAATGCGACGAGGGCAAAAAGCAGGTGTGGCGCGCCGGTTGTTTCGGGAAAGATACCGACACCGGCCGCACCAACTCCGGTGAGGAATATCAGCACTGGAAATATCCTGGAGTCGAGTCCGCGCATGAGCAGATATGCACCCAATGCGAGCGTTATTCCCAGCACGATAATTGAACTGTTGAAAATAGGAGCGCTGCTTCCAACTCCGAGATCGCTTATGTAATTCGTAGACACGCTGTATGAGGGCCGGATTGCCTCAGATACAAGCATGGACAGCATGAATTCGGCTGCACCGACAAAAATCAGTATTCCCGCAAGCTTCGCGGCTCTGGAGTCAGGCATACTGCAGGGATGTTACGACAGTTTAAATCAATTTTGATAGCCGAAAGTTTCGTAGTTTAAATACTCCAGTTAGTGCCTGACCATGTGTCTGAATGGATGCGTGAGGGCTGTTTCCCTCTCAAACGACATGCTGAAGTGTGTTGTGGGGATAACACTGCAATGATATTTTGTGTATGTGAAACACGCAGAGCGGGACTTACGTCCCACTCAGGGGTAAGAAGCCGGTTTGACAAGTTCTCCTTGCAGCATAATGTTTCTGTGCTGACACTGCCATGAGCGACAGCCAGTGATCAGGTGCGATCATATGCAACGATGATACGATTGAGGCTACGGGCAAAAGCGTCAGAAAGAGATGCGTCGATGAAAACAATCACAAATCCAATTAAAATATTTGTTTCGCAGTTGCAGTGGAGGAGTGAATAGAGTTTGTTAAAAATTGCGGAAAACGTTGTACACGACCCAGGGACCTTGTCAAATTTTCCTTCAGAAACGCCATGTATTTGCGTATGCCGTTTATGTCACCATGCTGCTTGTCATATGTGAAATGGAGTGATGTGCCGGGAGGGACAGAAACAACCGCTGTCTCGCTCAGAGCGCTCGAAATCACAGAAGTTGTTAAATAACGCCTAAATCGATAAATCCATTAGACGTGGCGGAGACATGGGGAAGCTTTCATCAATCATACTGGGCACGATCGGTGTTCTCGCTGTTTCCTATTATTTCCTGTCTTCTGCGTTCTCCCCCGTCACCAGCTGGTTTGGCCCGTTGATTGGTTACAAACTGACCCTGTTGCTCGGTCTCATGTATCTGTTCGCGGGAAATCCCTTCCATCATCCCGTGCTGATACTGGCATGGGCGCTCATTGGCTTTGTCATCGCCATTTCCTCACGCAGGATCCTTCGTGCCATTTTGTCAGCCATGGTGGTTTATACACTCTCGCTCGTCTTCGCCGTTATGGCGGTTGCCTCATTACTCTTTCAGTTCATTCCATCATCTCTACCTGGTGCAGTATCCTCTCCAACTGTCCCGGCGACAGGAGGCTTCCCCACAATCTCATTGCTCCCTCCGACTCCACCTGGCTCAGACATAATTTCAGTGCTAAATGAACCGGTGATTGGCACGTTTATTAACAGCGTGCTTTCCGCCCTTTCCAGTCAGAGCAGCCGGCTCGCCACTGGATCTGGCCCGGCATCACTCACTGACCGGCTGTCATTTCTGGATCCACTGATACTTCACGTCGTAGAGAATTCAATCATTTTCATATTTCTTGCAGGTCTGTTAGCCTATCTCATCAGGGAAGGCATTGGCAGATTGGGTACGCGCGGCCGGGAAACAGGCGTTGCGCAGAAGGCTGTCGCTCTCTTCATTGTTGCCATAATCTTGATATCCTTTCTGCTCAGCCATACCGTAGCGGGCCCTGCAGGTTCACCATCCATTAGTGATATGCTCAAAACAGACGGAATTCATGCTGGTCCCGGCAAAGCGAACTCGAGCACAGGAGTTTCAGATTCCACTGGCTATCTGTCGTATCTGAATGAACTCTCCGGTCTGCTGTCGGGATACTGCGGGTATGGGCTGCTGCCGCAGTTTCACGCAAGTTCGGGCACACCGTCACACGTCGGCGCATCGGTTACCGATACCGTGAATCTGTCGAACACGTCCGCAGGCACCAGGTAGAGATGATGGAATGAACTGAAAGAGTAATGAGGCAACCGCCATAACGGCGAAGACGAGCGAGAGTGTATAAACCACCATGGCTGACAAAATGGCACGAA
>DAHXLZ010000317.1 GCA_027365715.1 Methanomassiliicoccales archaeon
GGCAGCCGGTTTTTTCTTCCCGTCTCTTTGAATAAGCATTATTCTGAACTTCGCCAGTACGCAGTTTCCACCTTCCATTTGTTTTGCCTGAGAGTTTTCTCAATCATTCCTGCGCATTGGACCATTTTTGACCATGATGGAAGGTGGAAACTGCGTACTGGCGAAGTTCAGAATAATGCTTATTCAAAGAGACGGGAAGAAAAAACCGGCTGCCTGGCTCATCCCTGATACATTATTGTGACTGACTGAGTTGGAAATGGCGATCGTAGAGATAAGTGCAAAAACCTTCTCTGAGAAGTTCTACCGGAACATTAGGGCAGACAGATAGAACCAGACTGCATCTTAATGCACACACGTCAAATAGAATCAATTTTCGATAAATGTCAAATTAGGTTAATAAGCATGTGACGCAGTCCAAGCTGTCATGATAGGAATAGCAGCAGCCGCAGCAATAGGAGCTGCGGCAGGAGCAGTAGGACTCGGTGTGGCATCCGCAGCAACAGGGCACGTTGCCGGCCTTTCCATCGCATTGCAGCATATACCTGCAGGCACACATGGTTATACGGTGGTTAGCTCGGTTCAGAGCGCTCTTGAAGGCGGCGCGGGCGGCGGAGGCATAGGGGCGGCCGTAGCAGCAGCAGCAAAGGTATTCGGCAAGGCTGCAGTGAAAGTGTAGCTTTCTTTTTATTTCAGCCTGGGCGGATAGATTCCGTCCTGAAACTTCTCCTTTGCGGCATTAATCCCTTTCTTCATTTTTATGTAACCGACTTTCGGTTTATCTACAGATGAAAATGTATTCTGTGCTTTGCTCATCATTTCAAAACGTCCAGTGGAATGCCGGGTGCCCTGCTGACCTGACGCATGTATCAATCCTCCGCCGAATGTGGCAGATTCCGCCGCTGGAATCCTGTTTCTTGTGCCCATCTGTGTATGTGCAGTGTGCATCGTTTTCAACATGTACAGAGCGTATAATCCAACTGGAAGGAGGCTTAGCGGCACATAGATGCCTGCAAGCGCTATTACTCCCATCACCGACAGCATGAGTCCTGAAACGAGCTTCATTACAAGCGATAGAATACCGGCGGAACCCCTGCTGCCGACTCCAATGTTCGTGTAGTTGATCAGATTGATTGACGACACCAGGTCCCTGCGCAGAATCGACAGCGACAGGAATGTGGACACCCCTGCAACTGCCAGAGGAATGCCTTTGAGTGGATATGAGATGAAGATCGCCACAGCCGACGACAGGATGAACCCCCATAACGGCAATGTGGTTTTTCGGGCGTTGCCGTATATCTGAAGGGACTGTGGCATGACCAGCTTTGAAAAGGTCCTTGATATGAGCGATGCACTGAATTTGATGTATGCGGGCACAATCCGGGAAAGTCTGACCGTGATGCTTGCTGATTTCTTCAGAACAGGAAGTGCTATGAGATCCATTATAAGTGAAAAGGGGCCGGCCACCGCGTACAGCTGCTCCGCATAACTCACACCCATCGAGTTGGCCCCAACGCTGGCGAACAGCATTGACTCAGCTCCCCTGAATGTTGACGATGCACCGACAAAGACCGAATGACGGGCCGGAAAACCTATGAGCATTGCCACCGAGGATGTGAGTATGATGTCGCTGAAGAGCATGAGCGGGACTGCAATGACGATCAGCGGCAGCACCTGAACGAGTACCGCAGGGTTGATCAGCATGCCGAAGTAGACGAAGAAAATTTCTACGAATGCATCCCTCATCGACATCAGATTATTCTTCAGCCTTTCTGTCATTGTTGTTTCGGCGAATACCATTCCGATGAAGAATGCACCGATCAGTGACTGAACATACAGCGCATCGGCAAGCGCAACCGATATGAACACGATTCCAAGCGCGAACAGTATGAACATCTCGTCGTTTCTGATTACCTCGATGTGTTTCAGAACGCGCGGAATAACGACTATGGCCAGAAGCACGAAGAAGAGATAGAAGGCACCGACGTATGTCATGAGCTGCCAGAGGCTTCCGGGACCGCCGGTGGATCGTGCGGTCAGTCCGCCCGCTACTGTCAGCAGCAGCATTGCGATAAAATCTTCAACAACGCTCATTCCGATAATGAATTCCGTTTCAGGCGCAGACAGCTTTCCAATGTCCATCAGTCCCTTTGCCGCGACTGCGGAGGAACCGGTTGCAATTATTGCGCCGAGGAAGAAGACATCTTCCATTGGCCACCGCATGAAAACGCCCAGCAGGATTGCAAGAAACATGTCCATTCCAAGATTGAAGATAGCCAGAATCGTAGCCGCCGTTTTGGTCTTCTTAAGCTTACTTATGGAAAACTCGAGCCCTACAAAGAACAGCAGGAGCACAAGCCCCATCTGCGCAAAATAGCTCAGCAGCGCTGTATTCTGGATCAGTCCTGAGTATGAGAAACCCAGAATACTGAATTTCATGTATGGCCCTATCATTATGCCGACGAGCATGTATCCGAGTATCACCGACTGGCCCAGTCGTGCCGAAATGCCGGCTCCTATGAATGCAAGCAGCATTATTATTCCGAACTGGAAGAAAAGGGTTGAATCAGCAGGCAATCAGATACACCACCGGGAAAGACTGCTCTTACCCGTGCAGATAGGCGCCGCTGACAGGCAAAGAAAAGAATTCAAGTGCATCCCGCGGTGTTGATTGCGTTATACTTACTTAAGCGTTTTCAATCAGCTGACAATCGTCTGACACAGACGTTCACAGTAAATGACCGGAACTGTGCCGGTGTGCAGTCATTCTGCTGTCCAGACTCACATTGTCTGGCAGTAATGGCGGCTCCCGGTGCCTTCACATGCAGCAA
The DNA here is from genome assembly GCA_027365715.1 of Methanomassiliicoccales archaeon. Next base: position 2,829 of record DAHXLZ010000317.1, read on the forward strand.
TATTTAATGGCCGTTGTCCCTTACTCCGTAATGGTGTTTGCCTGTCCAGACCATACACAGCGGTCAATTGCGCCTCTTCCATTGATGGAAAGTTATCAGCAGCTTCGAGACGCAGGGTGCTCCTGTCTTGCAGGGAAGACATCAATCGCCTGATGAAGCTCAGAAGCAGCTTTGATGCGGTGGCTGTGGGTATCGGCACGGTTCTGGCGGACGACCCTTCTCTCACTGTCCGCCATCACCGCGGAAAGCATCCGGTCAGGGTAATATTCGATTCACGTGGAAGGTTGCCGGATGACGCGAAAGTGCTGGATGGGCAGGCTGAAACAATAGTGTTCACGGCAGAAGAGTGCGAACGTGAGGTAAGGGACGCACGCGTCCTGAGGTGCGGCGCCGGCAGGGTTGATCTTAAGAGGGCTTCATCGCTCCTCCACAAAATGGGGGTGAAATCCCTGCTTGTGGAAGGGGGAGGAGAGCTGATATTCGGATTCCTGTCAGCCGGGCTGGTCGATACGCTGACTGTTTACACAGCCCCTGTTGTTATTGGAGGATCGGATGCGCCCACGATTGCCGACGGGGAGGGTTTTGCCGATGCACGAAGTTTTGCGCATTTCAGTCTTGAGAGTGTAAAGCCGCTTGGTCCCGGCTTTATTTCAACCTACGGGAGAGGCAGGAATGGGAGAGGATGAGCGCGCAGCAGCCACGGATCCTGTAAACATCCGCGTTGCGGTAGAGACTGATTTCGCTTCACCCGCTTTTCTCGCGGACAGAATGCTCGGAAAGCTGGCGCGATGGATGAGAATTATGGGATATGATACAGAGTATGCACAGGATGTCGATGATACGTCCATTGCCAGAATGGCTGTTGATGAGGGCAGAATACTTCTCACCCGTGACAGGGGTCTTCATTCCAGGAAGGGGATTAGAAGCATCTATGTCGCACCGGTGGAACTCGAAGAACAGCTGCACTTTGTTGCAAAGGCATGTAATCTGCGTTTTGATGAGAGCAGGATGCGCTGCAGCCTGTGCAACGGCGCCATATCTGCAGTGTCTCCGGAAGCTGTCTCGGGAGATGTGGAGAGCGGCATTCTCCTCAGGCACAGCCGCTTCTACAGATGCGGCGTGTGCCGAAAGGTATACTGGAGGGGATCGCACTGGGAACGGATATCAAAGACAATCATCAGAGCAACAGGCCGAAAGACTGTAATTGCGTTAGAATGACCTCTTAAATAGCCATACAGGATCTTCAAACGTATGCGCACGTCCATGGCAGGCAGGGTGGCTGGTATAGCACTCATACTCTCGATCGTCATGGCCATCTTCTCGATTGCAGAAGGTTTTATCAGCAGGCAGCTTGGTGTCGCCATCTTCCTGTTCTTTCCGGTGATCTACGGAACAGGTCTGTATGCAGCCATGGCAGTTCTATTCGTTTTACTCTCGTTTGTGCTGCTCTTTGTCTATACCTCCTCGCGCCTCATTGCTGATTGGAGCAAAAATTCACCCGGCACATACGGAAGTGAGGTTCCGCCACCCCATGCATCACAGAACACTGAGGAGAAGCAGACACATCATAAGAAGCAATTCGGCGGAGTTGTATTCATAGGCCCTGTTCCCATAATATTCGGGAGCGACAGAAAGGTCACCGGCTGCATGCTGATTGCTGCTGCCATTATGGCTGCACTGATAATCGCAGCACTACTCCTGGGTCTTCTGTGAACAGAGGATTTCGGCTGCTTTTTCAAGCGTTTCCCCTTTCTTCATATTTTTTCTCACTGCATATACCGTGTTCATGTAAAAATCGAAGGGAAGTTTCCTTGTTCTCACAACCTTTCCAAGCGTCCTTTCAAACGTCTCATCCTTACTCCTCCTGCGCAGTGTCTCCGTGAGCACATCTTTCATTTCGCTGCTGATTTCCACCGCCTCACTTCCTGCAGAAAATTCCTGAATATACGCACACCGTGCTCTGTCTCCTCGACTTCCGGATGGAACTGTAAGCCGTAAAGTGGCCTGCTTGATGACATCATTGCCTCGACCGGACAGTCTTCTGTTTTCGCGAGCACTACGAAACCCTCCGGCGGCTTCCTCACCTCATCCCTGTGCGATTCCCATACAGTGAATTCATCTGGAACACCATTCAGTATCCCCTGATCTGAAACGACGATCAGCCTGGCCCTTCCGAATTCTGCGTTTTTACCCCTTCCGGTTTCGCCACCGTAGTGGTGAGCAATGAAATGGTGGCCCACGCAGATGCCGAGTATCGGCCCGCTGAACGCGTCCAGGTACTCTCCCTCTTTACCCATCTTTTCGGGCTCGAGGCCAACGCTGGGGGAACCCCCGCTCAGCACAAGCCCATCAGCATCTGTGATGTCTGCCAGACCTGATGTGTTGGGCATAATCCGAACGGTTGCGCCGAGATCCCTGATCACCCTGTACTCCCTGTGTGTCCACTGGCCGCCGTTGTCAATAACAACAATCTTCAGCCCGGAAAAATCATCTTCAGCCATTTCTGTGCTGCAATTGCATTAATCCTTAAATTAAGCTTCTTATTCGGGCAGCATTGCCATATGCCGGCCCGCGAACACAGTGAACTACTTATCACCAGTCCGTATTATCTCAGTCGAAACAGATGCCGGAAGACGTAGTTACAAGACTGTCCCGTGAGTCACTCAAGCTGATGGATACCGAAACCATCTTTGTACAGGCGATGCAGGATATCGTCAAAGATGAGATTAAGAAAAGAATCATGGCGCGGATAGACAAAGACCAGGCATTGAAGGAACAGATAAAGATAGCGATTGAGGACCTGATCGAGGCCAGGATTAAGGAAGGATATGCAATGATGCGTCTTGGCAAAATTGCAGCAAGGGTCGGGCTCGAACTGATACCTGCCGACCTCAAGGAGGACGTGACGCGGGAGTTCACATCCATACTTGAAAGAGAGATTTCTGAAATCTTTCAGAAGATTTCGTGAAAACGTGTTCTCTCTGCCATCATGGTATATTTTCTGCGCCGGTCGCAGCCCGCAGACATAATAATTATCAGGTGCATTGCCTGTCACTCCGTCATCAACGGTCGGTGATCAGACGGAAAAGGAACTTCTGGAAAAGGGGATCAGGCGGATAGAGTGGGCAAAGACGCACATGAGTGTCCTCGATGCTACCGCCGCCAGGATCAGGGAAAGAGGGAAGCTGAAGGGGCTCAGAATCGCGATGGCGCTGCATGTCGAAGCCAAGACGGCATGCCTTGCACTTTCTCTCAGGGACGCCGGAGCGAAGGTGCGGCTTGCGAGCTGCAACCCAATGTCCACAGACGATTCTGTCTCACTGGCTCTCAGAGAAGAGTACGGTCTTGAAACATTCGCCCGCAAGGGTGAAACCAATGACGAATATTACAGCAATCTCAACAGTGTTCTGGACATCGGGCCGGAAAT
>DAHXLZ010000002.1 GCA_027365715.1 Methanomassiliicoccales archaeon
CAGACGTTTGCAGAACGACGGTACACTGCCTTAGCGATTCAACGAAATAGTTATGAAAAATCTAACCATATGCTGACTTGGAGAAGTTGCCCTCACATTCTGGCTCTGCATTCCGGTAGTAAATGCCACTGAAATCATCACAACTGCTATTGCCAGAGATGCGAGACCACGTCAGCGATAATCTGCCATGCGATTAATCAACCCCGACGTACCATGGTCCATTCATTACTTAAGAGTTTTCAGGCTGTGGGACACTATTGGGCTTACCACAAAACAAATTGACTAATTAAGCGTATAATTCCAGTCCGGATTTCTTGCATGATGTTTGATTTTTATCTTCCTGAACTCAGATTCGTCGACCTTCTGGCCGGTACTGTATATCTTCCTGTCCAGTTTTGCCGATATCTTCAGACCTTTTCCAGTCTTCGTGCCTTCTATCAGGTTCAGTATTATTTCATATGTCCTGAGCGGTTTCCCTTTCCAGTTCATGCTGATGAATGAGAACATCCTGTGCTCTATCTTGTTCCACTTGCTTGTACCTGCGGGATAGTGGCACACTGTTATTTTCAATCCGTTCTGTCTTGCAAATTGATAAAGGTAATATTTCCACAGCCTGCTCCTGTTCGAATTACTCCCTCCGGAATCGGAGCATATGAGCAACTCCCCCGCATCCCTGTAGTTCTTCAGGCCTATGTTCTTCCACCAGCTTCTGATGCTCTCAACGGCGAATTCAGAGGTGTTGCCGCTTGTACCGACATTCACAAAGCCTTTGTTTGCCAGTACGTCGTATATCCCATACGGTATTGCCTTTCCACTTCCCAGGTATTCGAAATCATAGACGTTTACAATCTCCGCCTCTCCCTTTTTAAGCCAGTTCCTGCCGCTGTTCCTGAAATTCCCTACCAACTCCTTTTTCTTCGCATCCACCGATATGACCGGCACATTCTGTCTGTTGCAACGCCTCACTTCCCTGTTGATATGCCTGAATTGCGAATCCCTCTCCTGGCTGCTTCCGCTCTCTTTTGATTTTCTATTTCCCTGGAGCGAGTATCCCAGCTGTTTTATTATTCTGCCGACAGTGTCCTCCGATATAGTGAAACCGCAACGTTGCAGATCCAGATTTATTGTATATGTGGACTTGTTTGTCCACTTCAGTTTACTCATCGGGTCTCCTGCTGTGTTTTCATCCAGTATGGCCTCAATCTCTTCTGCTATTCCCGGATTACCGTATGTGATTTTCTTCCTGCCCGCTCCTGCTTTACGAAGTCTTTCTGCCGGTCCCTGTCTGTAACCCTTTTTCTGCATCTCCTTCACCTCCCGAATCCCCTTCCTTACAGTGTTGGGCGACATACCTGCCAATCTGCATACTTCACCGACGCCTCCCCAGCCAGTCTCCATTGCCCTTACTGCAGCCAGGTGCCTGCGCTGCACTTCGTTGCACTCACGTAATGTTGAAAGCCACAGCTTGCTGGTTTCTTCATTTTGCATGCGTGCCAATAGCAGAGGTGATTTATAAATCTATCATGTTATTTTGCGGTAAGCCCTTAGGAACAGAGAGCAATGGAAATACGAGAACCCGTCGCTCACAGACAGGAAGTTGTCTGAACTGAGTGAGAAGGTGAACTGAAGGAATGAGACAGCTGAAATCTCCGGACATTCGGGGTCTGGCATTCCGTTCAATCGCTTGATGAGCACTGAATGCCCAGTTCTTCTCGATGAATGCGAAGATCCATCTCCGCTATATCGTCAGTCTGCGTCATGAACGCTTATGCGTGTATGCGGAAAA
>DAHXLZ010000019.1 GCA_027365715.1 Methanomassiliicoccales archaeon
ATTGTATAGGAGCCCGCCGGAAGGTATTCGGCTGTGCCGTTGACAAAACCATCGATCGCGAGTGGCTGTGCAAGTCCACTGCCGAAGATGTCCAGCCTGGTGAGGGAAGTGTTGCCATTGACACCGGAACCTGCCGGATAGCTGAATAACAGTGTGAGATTATACAGAGCACTCACCGAAACATTATAGGACAAAGGAGTGCCCACGGGTACATTCAGGACACTTTCACTTCCAGGGATTATGTACCGCACAGTTGAGTTGCTGTAACCTGAAAGCGCAACGTCATAAGATCCGGGAAGGAGAGTTGTGGAATATCCGCCGTTCTGGATTACGGCTGTCGACGAAGTCGTGTAGTTTGCGGCGACTGGTGTAAATGTCAGCTGTATACCTGAAGGCAGTGCCGTAGAAGTGAGGACATTGCCGTTTACCGCCACTTCAACAGGCTGCAGCACCAGTCCAAGGGACGTGTCTGAAACAACTGTTGTATGGAAAGTGTGCGGAATCATACCAAATGCGGAAACATTGATGCCGTACGTGGTGCCGGAAGGCAGATAGAAAGAGTATGCTCCGGCACTGCCGGAATAGTAATGATATGCTATGCCGTTGTAGTTGATGATCATATCAGCACCTGACAGGCCGCTGTTTGTGCCTGTTGTGTTCGAAGAAACGCTTCCGGAAAACTGATTGGCGGCCAGTTCCGCTATGTTAAGACTCATTGAAGCATATGCTGTGAACTGCCCCATGAATGCGCCGCCCAGATCCTGAACCCACAAATTGTAAGTGCCCGACGGGACGGCAAACGAATAGTTGCCGCCACTGTCTGAATAGAATGACATGGAGGCAGTGCTGTTTTGCACAAGCATATGCGCAAAGGCTGCAGGCACGCCGTCACTCTGTTTTACAGTGCCGGATACATAGTGCGCCGGTGTCAGGTACAGATTTTGACTCAGGTTCTGGCCCGGGGAGAGTGAAACGGGCAGAAGGAGTGCATAACTTTTGCCATTCAGGTAATAGATGGAGTAAGCCGTGTAGTTTCCAGAGCCGACAGCGCTGCTGTACTGGCCCTTGGCATTTGTCGTAACGACATACGGTAAAACGCCGCCTGAATTGCTATAGAAATAGAGTTTCGCGTAAGCCGCTGCTGTTCCGCCGACGAACACCTGTCCGTTTACACTTGATTCAGTCGAGACCAGTATGTTTACAGTTGTAGTGTTAAAGCTGCGAACGAATGCATTATAAACGCCGGAAACCACCCCGCCCGAATCAACGGAAACTGTATAATTTCCGGGGATGAGACCGCCGACAGAGTACGACCCGTTTGAAGTGGTTAGCGCTGTTGAGGAATAGCCGTTTCTGACGCCCGTAACAGTTACTGTGCTGCCACTCGCGGGTGTGCCGCTGCCGAATGCCGTCGAACCGGATATATCACCCGGATAGACCGGAATATTCTGTGTGTTGTTGGTGGCGTAATTTATGGTTGTCACATTCTGTGTGGCTATTGTCGAGTTTCCCTTCAGAATGGAAAACTGATATGTGCCCGGAAGCAGGGATGAGAAGTCATAATATCCGTTACTGGCGACTGCGGTGAACGACTGCCCCGTTGTCGTGTTTGCTATTCGAACCGATATGTTATTGAGCAGAGTGCTGGAGCCGGGTGTAAATGTTCCTGACCGGCTGCTGTCATAGAACACATAGCCACTGAGAGAGGTACTGTTAAGCGTCACCGTCTTAGCAGCAATGTTGAACGCAGGAAGGCCGGTTGTGGTGTTGAGGGTCGGATTGCGCATCGCCTGACCGTATGAAACATTATAGGGCTGTTCAGCAAAGAACTGACCGATACCCGCAACCCTGGCAGAAGGGGAGGACAGAGAACCTGTTGAGAAGACAACCGTATCATTGCCCGGAGGGGCAATCACGGAATACCTTCCCTGAGAGTTTGTATAAGAGATATTGTGCGGTATGCCCCACTGATCCAGCAAAGTGACTCTGACACCGGATGCCGGCTGCCCGTTGCCAAGGAGTACGGTTCCGTTGATATAAGCACCGGGATAATACTGCATAATAACTATTCCGTTGCCGTAATCGCTCCGCGGGCTGAGGTCAACAGTATAATTCTGATTGTTCGGGTCTTTTTTCAGGAGCTTGAGTGCTGCAGATACATCAATGGCCTTCCAGGCATTTGGATGGTCCTTCACATACTGTATTGGATAAGGATTGAAATACGCCGTCCTGTAAGCCATGAAAAAGTGTGACATCATCCAGCCGGGCAGAGGCTGAAGGTTCTGAAGTTGTGGTGTTGAGAGGAATCCGCCGGCCAGCCCCGGCAGTCCCTGAAGGCCCTGTCCGATAAGGCTGTAGGCACTGTAACCCATGAAAAACCTGTAAAGGGTGGAATTGTAGAACATAGGCTGATAATTTATCGAGTATGAGGAAACAGGCGTGTTGGGTGGAAGATTCTGGATCGGGTAACTCAAACCGGTAACGGTGGAAGCAGTGAGTGTGTAATAGTCATAGGGTATGTTGTAAACGCCCGGACCTATTATCGGTCTTCCACCGAGAAAAGCCGGTGCATAGAACACACCTGTATTTGTTGCGCTGAACGGGAACAGCCTGGTATCAACTGAGAAATAGCCTATGAAATAGTGGGTCAGATAGGAAATCTGCTGATAAAGCTGAACCGCATTATTCAGACCTATTTTTGAAAGTGTCACCATCAGCACTGCCCACATAACGTTGGGTGGAGTTACGCTGCTCGCAAACGGGCCGTAAACCTGGGGATTGGAAAGCACTGTCTGAGTGTATTTCGCAGGATCGGAGTAAACAGACTGAACATAAGAACTGTTGATTCCATACCCGCCCAGAAGTGTGGTTATGTTTGACGGCAGCCTGTTGCCGTTGTGCACATAGGCACCGTACATGACCCTGGCGGAAAGAAGCGATATCAGCTGTGTCTGGTTCTGACTGAAAAGGACTGCTGATGCAACATGATAGCCCTGCTGGAAATCATCGGCGACAGTGGGAACATTGGCCTTTGTGACTGCGGCGCTTCCATAATCCCACCAGCTGAGATAGGCGGGTCTCTGCCACGACGGCACTATGCTGCTGGTCTGGTTATGCAGCCATTCCCACGCTGCAGGGAAATAGTCACTCTGCGTTGAAAGACTGTAGCCAAAGCCGCCGAAGTAGAAGGTACTGCTACCATTGTTCACGTAACCTGGAGGGCGGAGGAAGCCCGGAACCAGGTTGTATACCTGTGTGTTGAGCTGCTGTTTTGCCGTTACCGGAGTTGCTGCATCTATTCCAGTCCAGACAACTGGCAGGACGATGAGTACTGCGATGAACAGTATGACAATAACGTGCTTCGGTTTGATGCTCTTCTTTGTTCCGCTCCATGAAAAGCCGTAAGTGGCGTACCCTTTCTTCACATCACCGAAGTTTGTCCAGCGCACAATTGAGGAGAGGCCCTTGCCACCGAGTATTGCGAAGACGGTTGTCGCATCGAGTATGAATCTGACTGTGGAAACAGCCATGAATATCGCTACGACGCACCACACCGCGAACAGGAGCATCGAATTGGATATCGACCTGCGCGATGTGTAGAGCATGTAGATCAGCTCCGCAAAGGCGATGAAAAATACCGCTCCGCCAAGAGAGAGCGCCAGCAGGCTGAATGGCGGTGCCAGTGCCTCCGCAATTGTTGTGTATACTGCAGTCTTGACGAAGTAGCTCTGCGCCACAAAGATATAGTTCACTATCTCGTGTATCAGCGGCTTTACTGCAATTTCACCAATTGCCAGCAGTGCGAGTATTCCGATAACAAACGATGCGATAACAGTCAGCCATGGCACATCCCTTGCAACTGTATAAATCAGGCCAATTATGAAAGTGGCAAAGAAGAAAACCACGGCGACTACATACCACGGGTACAGATGCTGGCCCAGCAAATAAATCGGAAGCGAAAAGAGCAGAAGTGAGCCGCCGACAACTGCATAAATTGAGGTCAGCGCAAGAGTATCCCGGTTCTTGAATTTATATATGAATGACTGGACGAGGTAAAACATGGAAAATATAACCAGCAGGTAGGAAAATCCTTCCCATGCATTTGCAATAGAAGCAACTACGATTCCAGCCATCATAGCATAATTGAGTGACTGCCTGTTTTCAGAAGCGTACTTCCTGAGACCGGTGCGGACGGATTTGAAATCAGGCAGAAATGAATCTTCCTTTGTGTACGACTCAATCCACCGCCTCCCGTTAATCGTATTTAACGATCGGAAGAGCAGGAAGAAGAAAATCGCCGTCATCATCAGTATGAACGGATCGTGCACACCGAAGCCAACGGTGCTCTCTGAAACAATTGACGGGAAAAACGTCATGAACGCGGCAGCAAATATGCCGGTATGCCTGTCAAAGAGTTCCTTTCCGAGATAGTATGCAATAATTATTGAAACTACACCCGAGAATGCCGATATCAATACGTATGCGGCGACCTCGCCGGAAAGCACTCCCGAGTAAATGGATGCAGTTGGCGGAAGGTGAAAGATGAACGAGATTGGCCAGGCTGCAAGTACGCTTGACCAGACGTAGAACGGGAGGAAAGGATTGCCTGCACCCAGCGGGTAATTGAGCAGTTTGTCGAACTCAAGCTGGTGGCCGGTAGTCATTGCATATGTGAGCACCCTGAAGTAGTAATCGGCGTCAGAACCGCCGGAAAGGCCCGGATAACCGTTTGCTATTGCCTGCGAGAAATCGAAGTAGACGCGCAGATAGGTTCCAAAGAATACCAGAAGTGCCAGTATGCCAATCGTCGTCCAGTCAATCCCGCCAAGTGAATGAAAGCGATCGGCAAGCCTTGACCTGCCGGTATTGTTCTGAGATTTCTGATTGTTTTTCTGTGTGGCCATCGTGTCATTATTTGCCATCTTTTAAAGCACAACCGGAGTGTATTTTTTGCACAATAAGGAACTTGCTATTTAAGCGTTGCACGCGTGTGAACGAGCAAAAAACTTACCTGAAGTTCGCTGAAAAAGGTACGAACACTGAGCTTACAGCAAACGACAGGACAGGCAGCATCCCTGATCTCTTAATTGACAGCGCCGGACTCGCTCAATGTGCAACGTGTTCCTGTCCAGACTTAATCTCTGAAAGAAAGTTGTTTACCACGTTCAGAGGTTCACCCGACTCATAAATGCTGCGGCCCACGATAAGTGCGTCTGCTCCGTTCACAATCGCCTTTTTTGCATCGCCGCCCTGGGCGCCAACCCCTGGCGCCAAAATCGGTATGTCGCCTACCAGCCCCCTGAAGTGCCTGATTCTCTCGGGCCTGGTGGCAGGCGCAACTATGCCGTCAACCTTCAGTTTAACGGCCATTCTGGCGATATCGTCTGAAAACTTCCCTCCGAATTCAACCGAGCCGGGATTGGACATCTCGACAACGAGAAAGACCGATGCACCATGCGCGCTGTTTATGCACGCTTCGACCGCATCCTCACCCGGAAAACCGTGCACAATTATGCCTGAGGTGCCGAGTTTGACGGCAGCCGATGTTACCATAGAATTTGTATGCGGCACATCAGACACTTTGAAATCGCATATCACACGGAAGTGGTTTGAAATCTCTGTAATTATCTGAGGGCCGTTTGCCAGGACAATCGGCCAGTTCAGCTTTATTGCGTCGACATACTTGCCCACCAGATTCACTATGTTCATAGCTTTTCTGTAATCCGTTTCGTCCAGCGCGAGAATTAGACCCCGTTCAAATTTAATCTTCGGCATTATGGCACCTTCCTCATTCTGATTCTATACAGGCAAACATATTCGCAAACGGGATAAAATGTTTCCTATGCGGACCGGAACGGTCCGGCCACAGTCATGGATGCGTCAGTGCCTGTTGTCAGGAGGTGTCTTGCAGAGCAGATACATCCTTTCTTCGTCGTAGTACTTCCCGTTCCTCTTTACAGCCATGGGAAGTATTCCCATACTCCTGAAACCGAGACTGGAGTAGAGGTGTCTTGCCCCGGCATTGACAGTGAAAACATCGAGTACGATAACATCGAACAGCTCTGATGCAGCCCCCACAACGCCGGTCACGAGCTTCCTGCCAATGCCCATGCCTCTGTAGTCCCTGACTATCGCAATACCCAGCGTACCGACATGCGCCAGTGCACTCCTTGCTGATCCTCTCACCTCACAGACACCAACAACCCGGCCGCCGGATGCGGCAACAAAGACTACCGCCTTCCGTCTCAGCACCTCTGAATACAGAGTGCCGAACCATGACACTTCCTCATCCATAGTGGGCCTTTGACCATCCATCGACAAACCCAGGTCGGGATTGATTTCGAGTTCGTCATGGAATGAGTAATAGTTTTTCACTATGTCTTCAAAATCAGCCCACAGCAGCGGTCTTATCGTGACATCCTGAGCAGTTTTACCTTTTTCAGTCCTTTCGCGACCCTTGATTGTCATAGTCACCATAATCAGATTGCACGGTTCGATATTAATGCTTGACACTCATTCATGTGAGGGAATGGTGTAAACGGCTGCTGCCTGCACACCCGAATGCCTGTTATGCTGAAGTACAGAAAAAGAAACGGAACTATTCTATTTCTGTTCACAATATCATTTATGTGGAAAAGAGTTTGACAGAAGAGCTGCGAACATATCTGCAGAAGTATATCAGTGCACACCTGGACAGATTCAGCAGATGCGCCGTGCTCTATTCGGGCGGACTCGACAGCAGCATTGTCGCAGCTCTGGCTTCTCAGGTCATGAGCACCACAGTCTACGCTGTCGGCACCGAAGGAAGCCATGACCTGAAAGCTGCTACGGAAGGGGCTGGCGAGCTCAACCTTCCGCTCGTGAAGATTACAGCATCTCCCGCGGAAGTCATCGAAGCATGCAGGTTGCTCCGTGACATATTTTCAGGTTCGCTGAACAGGAAGCCGGACAGACTGGAACTCTCAATCTATTCGCCGATGACATGGGCCATGAAACATGTGAGGGAGGAACTCGTGTTCACCGGACAGGGGGCGGATGAAGAGTTTGGAGGATACAGGAGATATGCTTCAATGAGCGCTCAAGAGAGGAAGGGGGCCATGGCTTACGATGTCACAGAGCTGGTCACCAGAGGCATCGGGAGAGACAGGTCTATAGCAACAATGTTCGGGAAGACGCTCGGTACACCGTTCCTGAGCGATGACGTAATTCATCTTTCAGGTAATCTGGATGATCGGGAGAAGTTTCAGGGTGGACAGAACAAAGTCCTGCTCAGGAGGCTTGCGATGGAAATGGGTCTTTCTTCATCCGGTAGAGCCAAGAAGGCTATGCAATACGGCTCAGGATTCGAGAAGATCATAGCGAAGCAGAAAGACAGCTTAGAGCGTTCGCGAATACTCGACCTGAAGAGTCTCCACTGAGGACGTTCCTTCACGTGGCAGCTGTTCCATTGTGATAAAGTGCATCATGTCGATGCGCCTTATTGTTCTATAGTCCACAGAAGTGGGATAGTCCCTTAAATTGAAGAGAAATTCATCCTTTTCCGCCTCATATTCACATTCATAAATACCGCTGTCCTCACCGTCCAGTTTCCAGGAGCCAAGTACGGTGTCATCTTCAAGCCATAAATCAAATCCTCTGTGGACTATTGCCTCACCGTTATGGTACATGGTGGATTCGCAGCTTATCCTGTCCCCGTCCCTGCGGCAGACGAGAATGTCCTCGTACCTGCTTCTGGAGTCCCTGTTGCTTATCTCCCCTTTCCATTCGCCTTCGAGAAAGGTCAGCCTGTTCATTATTGAAGAAGCGCCGGCACCTTTTTCCATGATCGGAGATACGCGGTCCGGGTTATATTCAATGCGATCCGCCAAATTTCGGTGCCCATTAAGCTTAAACTTATATTTGATTAGCAAAATAGGCATCTAGGGTGAATCTATTGGCAAGAACAAAATATGCAGCCGTACCCCTCAAGTACACTGAAGTGGAAGGTATATCCGCTAAGACTTTTACCGAGCATTTCAAACTGTATGAAGGGTATGTGAACAAAACCAATGAAATATACGAGAAGATCGCAAACAACTTTGCCGACCCGTCTAAATCGGCAGGGACCTACAGCGAATACGGGGAAGCAAAGAGGCAGCTCTCGTTCAACCTGGGAGGCATGTGGAACCACAAGCTCTATTTCGGCGATTTTGAAGCCGGAAAGGGAACCGCAGCATCGGAGAGCCTGAAGAAAGCGATGACGGAGGATTTTGGTTCCTTCGACAAATGGAAGGAAGATTTTGTTGCAGCAGGCATGGCAGCACGCGGCTGGGGCATGCTGTGCTACGGCCTGGATGACGGCAGACTGCACAACGTTGTCCTTGACGCTCAGAATGCAGGTTTCCCTGCAACCGTCGTTCCACTTGTTCTGATGGATGTGTACGAGCATGCATATTTCATCGATTACGGAACTGGCAGAAAAGGATACATAGAAGCGTTCTTCAAGAACCTGAACTGGGATCGTGTTTCAAAGAGATACGAAAAGTGCTCCAGGATGCATAAAATCTGGAACGAATAATAACACAATCATCTGCCCGGGCTGCAAATCCTTTAAATTTTCATTTGCTGCCGATTGCCCGGGGTAGCGGCGCTCCGATTCCCAGCTGAATTCATTGAACTGCACTTATCTGGCAGAAAATCACTTTATCCTGTCGAATATTTCCTCGGACATCATCTCAGATTCATGGTCGCCGTCCTCTTTACCGTGTCCCCAGATTCTCCTGTAAATGTAAAAATACTCTATTGCCAGAAGTGAGGCGGCTGTTCCGCCCATCAGCAACGGATTGAACTGTGAAATGCCAGTTGCATAAGAGATTACAGATACGACAAACAGGGACTCCAAAAGTACAAGAGGCAGGAATAAGTATCTAAGAAAATCTTCGATGAACCAGTCATGCCACGATTTGCCCGGATCCTGAAGAGCCTGCTGTTTCTGAAGCTCAAGTGGATTGTCTTCGTATCCGGGATCGCAGCCGTCGTGCACTCTTTCAGATGATCGAGTCATACAGTTCACGCTTCCGCTCAGATTATGGAAAGTCCGTCCCAATGACGCATTGCGGACACCTTATTCATTATCAGTATCATATTTACGCCGATTGCCCTTCGCGCCATTGTGCATTGAGCATGGTGTTCAGCTGCAATAGGGAGTAGTACAGCACGCCTGCCGGAAAGTGTGCTGTGACGGACTTTCGGCGCTCGCATCCACCGGCACATCAGGCGCCGCGCCGTCCATATATTGAGAGCAGTTTATGCACATCGAATCTTTCCTCAATCACGGGCCAGACGATGAAAAGGGTTATGATGAGTATGGCGGAAATGGCTGAAACTGCATAGGCTGTTTCCGCATGGCCTGCGGCAGCATAATTCAGCGTTATGCCTGCTGGACCGCCGCTCACCTGGAATATCATCTCACCAAACGAGTCGGAAACAGGCGCGCCTGACTGTGAGAAATATGATACAAGCCCTGGTTCTGCAAACCAGAGCTCAGGTGCTCCTGCCGGTGGTACGAACACAAGATAGCTGCTTGAATTCAAACCGATTAAACCGGGAATCTGCACCGTGTACCTTGCATCGTTGACCTTGCTGCTGTTGAGGGGGAGATAGTAGCCTCCTCCGGCAGCTGCTGTTCCGTTCCCTGATAAAATCCAGGCGAAATTGGTAAGGTTTACACTGGCAGAGAGGGATACGAATTCGTTGTATGACGGCACTGCTGCCACACGGTGAACTATGTATGCCCTCGAAACAGGGTGAAGGTTCAGGAACAGCGAGCATGCTGTTGTGTTCTCAATCAGCCTCATATCGCTCTGGTGATAGAGAAATGAATAATTCCAGTAATCTGCACTCTTGCTCAGGAAAACATACTTCACATCCATCACAGAAAGGATGTTCCCGAGATGAGTTATCCTGTTCCGGTTGCTGAGAATCGAAAATATGAGTGGTGAAAAGAGCTGCTGTGAGCCCTCCCCTCCGACGTAAGTATTGCGCCCGCCGAATATCAGATTCTGCCTGAAGAAGGAGTTGAATGGCGAAGCGAACCTGGTCCCGCTCCAGTTGTAATACATGTATCCGTGCCATGGAAATACAAGGACGGAATAATCCGACGTGTTGCTGTCCATTATGCTCTGGGCCCTGTACCAGGAAGAGGGGTACTGGGCATTTGTCAGCTGCCCGTTAAATGAATTCACCTCCATGTACGAATAAACAAACGGAGAGACCAGGGAGACGGCAATGATTACAGTAATCGCAGCCACCAGATACTTTCTGCTGCTTTCAGGCAACAATGCTTTGCCGTTGCCCGCAAGGTAGGACTGCAGCTGAAGTATGCCTAAGCCGCCAAGAAAACTGTAGGCAAAAACCAGGAGCGCGACAAATTTCTGAGGTTCCCTGAAGCCGTTGAAAAGGGGGACATTATCGTACAGGAATGTGTAAAGGCCGGCCGTCAGAGGTGAGGATATTCCTGTTGCAAAGAGGACGGAAAACACTGCAGCAATCGCAAGAGTAATTGCGACAGGGGCTTTTGTTGTGCCGTAATAGCTGATAAGGCCGAAAATGCTGAGGGAAAGGAAGATGAAAAAAATGAAAATCAGCGATGGAAAAATCGATACAGGATACAGATATCCGGTGCGGAAGAAGCCGTACATGGAGGCAATGCTGAACATTGTGTTGCCGAACACTGTCGGAGTGGATGCGAATGCTATTGCGTCAAGAAATGTGAAGCTGCCCAGAATATTGTCGGTTGAGGCGCCCGCAGAATACAACCAGAAGAAATTGAGAAGAAAAAGCATGGTGATAATGAGAATAACCGAGGTGCCTGCCCTGCTGATGTGTGCGACAAACTTGCCCCTTCCGGCATAGAAACAGAGAACGACAAAAAACAGCGCAGAGAGACCGGTCATCAGGACAAAAGTATGAATATCGAACACGGCCAGAGTTGTGAAGATAAGAGCAGAGCGCGCTGCATTTATGAACATTGTTCGCCGTGTAACTGCCGACATCAGGAGAACAAACGACAGAAAGGCCAGCGGGCTTAAGGAGTATGCAAAAAGAAGTCCCCATGCGCCTGCCAGCATCCTCGCGTAAACAAACGGATTTACGGCATAGAGTATCGATGCAAAATATCTGGACGGACCATTAAGATGGAAGTGCCCTGAAAAGAGGTACATGGTGTAGCCGGAGAGGAAAAATATCAGGAACAGGAATATTTTTTCAATAAACCAGGCCGGAACTGCCATGTACGCGAGATATTCAAAGAGCGCGAGTGCGTTGCCCCCTCCCAGAGAGGGGGAGAAACCGTAAACACCGGCCAGCGATACTCGCGGCCCGAATACCATGTCTGTCACCAGCACATACCCCGGCTGAAGGAAGGCACCGAGTACAATCACAGATATTGATGAGAAAAATGCTACCGGCGCCACCGTGCCTGAAAGGAAGGCATAATGCTTCCTGACCCATTCAACCACCGCATATGCATAGCCGGCAGCTGACGAGTACAGCGCACTGCTGCGGTGCCTGCGGGAGCTCCTGTAGTCATCGACTATCAGCAGAATGACACCGCCAACCAGGCAGTAGAAGAATACTATCGCTATGTCATTCGAAGCGACAGAATTGCCCGTCGAGGATTCCACTGCAGCACTGATCAGCAGTATCAGTGCAAGGGCGATGAGATACCTCGGATCGATTCTGTATATGGCATATAATATCGTGAATGGCAACAGTATGACAATCGCAACAACATTGTAAATTTCCGTAAGCTCCCCGCAGTTCACAAAAGGGAGGATAGATAAATAAACTCATTTGCAGCGGCGGCCCGATGCTAAATACATTGACAAGGTGACACTGTCAAATTTCCCCTGATATTCCGAGATGGTTGGCAGTTTGAA
>DAHXLZ010000046.1 GCA_027365715.1 Methanomassiliicoccales archaeon
TACAGGGCCGAGGGATTCTTTGAGATTGATACTCCCTGCATAAATCCGGAGGCTGTCTTCCGTGCCTCCGGCCATCTCAAATCTTTCCTTCTTTGACTGAATCAGTTTGTCCAGAGCCTGTATTGTAATGGGTTCATTACCTGTATCAATAAGATGGTCAGCCCTGAATGCATCATGACAGGCTCTGCACTCAACCATGATATCTGAGAAAGATTTGAGATGGCCGGAGGCACGGAAGACAGCCTCCGGATTTATGCAGGGAGTATCAATCTCAAAGAATCCCTCGGCCCTGTATAAGCGCCTCCAGACTTCCTTTATATTTTCACGCAGCAGAAGACCCAGAGGGCCATAATCATAGAATCCGGCCTGACCGCCATATATCTCAAATGATGGCCAGATAAAACCCCTGCGCTTCAGAATCGAGACGAGTTTGTCAGTTGCCCCGGCAGTTCCGGCTTTATTTACCATGCTGTATCAATGTCAATAGTGTAGGCGAAGTTATCAATGTTTTCCTGATTGAAAGAAAATGAGCTTATAAATGAGAAGGCTCTTCAGAACACATTTTAAGGCCTGTTCCATTGACTTATGAATGCAATGACGCTCAGAATGCTGAAAGTGGAACTGGACCTTGAAACCATCAAGCCGCTGGACTCTCTGTTGTCAAGATTCTTCGTAAGCAATGCGAGCATAGAGGTCATGCAGACACTTTTCGCCTCCGAGAAAACTATGGTGGAAATGGTAAAAATCAGGAGGACTGGAAATTTCTACTCGGCTGATGACATAAGCGAGAAACGGGATGAACTTTCCAGGAAATACGGGCTGATCGACTTTGAGCTGCTGGATGCAGATGAAGCGAGCAGTACCTACAGAGTCATAATAAAACACAGGACGCCGCCGAAGCTGGCTCCGCTTCTGAGGGATCTTGGTGATTCGGTCTTCCTTGCCTCTCCATTAAGGATAAAGAGCGGCAAGGCGCCGATGACACTGTTTGTGGAGGAAGAGAAGCTGAAGAATGCAGTGGACAGATTGAGGGAGCAGAATATCAAATTCAGCATAGCATCAGTGAAAAGCGCCGCAGGAGGAAAGAGGAGAGCGTCCAGCATGACTGCGGTGCAGCTGTCGCTGGTCAGGATGGCTCATGCAATGGGTTATTTTGAAGTTCCGAGAAAGGCAAATACAGAAGATGTCGCGAAGATGGCCGGTGTAACTGCACCCGCGGTCAGTAAGGCAATCAGAAGAGCGGAACGGCTGCTTATAGAGCGCATGCTTGATGAAATGACCACATCATGATTCAATGAATTTCAGGAACTCCTCTTTTGTCCGCGGTGCCATAGTATAATTGCTTTCCTTTTCCCTTCCGATGGTTGACGACTGAGTCTTTCCGTAATCGTGGCCGGGATAGACTATTGTGCTGTCAGGAAGGCCGGGCAGTCTTTCAATCAGACTCCTGAACATCTCCTCCGGGCTGCTGTCCTCGAGATCAACACGACCGCATTCACCGATGAAAAGGGTATCGCCGGTGAAAAGCCTGCCGTCTGCAAGATAACAGCAGCTGTCTGATGTATGCCCGGGTGTGTGTATCATCCTTATTTCAACACCACCCAGGCGGACTGACTGACCGTCGTTGAGTGGGATATCAACCTTGAGGGGCGATGCCCTGTGCGCAACTGTCCTGGCACCGGTAGCAGATGCGAGATTCCCCGCTTCCTGAACATGGTCAAAGTGATGGTGTGTAAGCAGCACATACCGCATGGACAGATTTCGTTTCTTCGCTTCCTCCCTCACAGCGGTTGTGTCAAAAGATGGATCAACAACAGCTCCCTCTTTCGTTTCACTGTCCCAGATGAGATAGGAGAAATTTGCCATCTTGCCAATCTTTAACTGAAGTACTTCGAGCATGTAAATCGATATTGCACAGAAATACAAGGAACTTCCGATCACTGTGAATCGGTTGCAATCAGAACGGCAGCAGTGATTCACCGCGGAAGGGCCGCAGGGGGGATGGCAAGTTTCTTTTCCATCCATTCCGCAAAATTCAGAACCGAATAATCGTCAAAACGCCGTCCGCTTATCATCAATCCCACCGGAAGGCCGTCAACAGTTCCCGCGTTTACTGACATAGATGGTGCGAGGGAAATATTGAAGAGTTCCGTCCGACCGAGCAGTGCATCCTTGTAATCCGTCTCCTTCCCCAAAACGTCCGATATTCTTGGCGCCACCGTACTGACAGTGGGTGAGAGAATTATATCTATTCCCGAGAATGCGGCTTCATACTCCTTCAGTATGAGTTTCATTGATGCGATGGCATCAACATAGTCAACACTTCTGGACTCAAGACCTGAAAGCAAAACACTCCTCACATCTGGAAAGTACATTTCAGCTTTGCTTCCAAGCCAGTTTCTATGATATGCCGCAGATTCCGCCGCCGAAATGATTCTTCTTGCAACCCTTCCCCTTTCCTCGAGAACAGGCAGAGAGATATTCTTCACATCAAACTCTGACAGCGCATCTTCAATATTCCTGAGCACAGCGGTCGACACACCGTCATCCCCGAACAGCATGAGACCGACACGGGCAGTTTTAGTGGCTGGCTTCACATACCTCAGAGCATCCTGTGGAACTATTGCGTCAAAGACGCGTCTGAGAGTTGCAACCTCACGTGCGATGATACCAACCGAGTCAAGCGTGGTACTCAATGGGATAACACCATCAGACGGTATGAGGCCTGTTGTGGGCTTCAGTCCTGCAACACCGCACAACGCAGAGGGTGTACGGATAGAGCCGCCAGTGTCTGTGCCGATGCCCGCATCAACCATGCCTGAAGCAACAGCTACTGCCGAACCTCCACTCGAGCCGCCACTGATCCTGTCGACAGAAAGAGGGTTTCTGGCCGGGCCGAAAATAGAGGATGTGTTTGTAGCACCAAGGGCAAATTCATGATTGTTTGTCTTGCCTGCAACTGTCCCACCCTGTGATCGCAACATTGACACGACGTACGCATCCTTATCGGGCACGAAATCGATGAGCAGGCGGGAGGAGGCAGTCGTTCTGACACCGCCTGTACATATATTATCCTTCACTGCAAATGTCAACCCTGACAGACTTCCGTTACCGGTTGGAGCCATGGGCGCACGCAAAACGAAAGCATTGTATTGGTCTTCAGATTTCAGATATTCAGCCAATCTAACATTCCTGCCGGTCATAGCCCGAATGACTATATTGAGATTTACCGGCGAGTGCCGCCAAAACACAGAATTTCAATTGAAAGACCAATATATTCAAGCGTTCATGGAAGTGCAAAGAAAAATGATGAAAGAGAAAGATCCAATGCCCGACACAGCATTCAAAATAAGACGCTCGGGTTTAATGGATATAGATTCTCTTGAAGAGATTGAACGCAAATGTTTTGAGTACGGAAAATTCAGCCGCTCTGTGCTCACGGGCTTCCTGAGACATCCTCTTTCCATTACACTTGTGGCTGAGGATGAAAAAATATTTGCCTCTGAGATTATCATGTTCCACAGGCGCAGTCTTGAAATTGCATCAATCGCGGTGTTGCCGGAAATGCGCAGAAAGGGTATAGCAAGATCTCTGCTCAGGGAGGCTGAGAAAATCGGCGGGATGAAAAATGTTTCAGACCTGACGCTGCATGTTGATACCGGCAACGCTGGAGCCATTGAGCTGTACAGAAGTGAAGGATTCCTTATTGAACTGACAGTGCCCGATTACTATGGAAAGGGAAAGAGCGCCATATACATGGTCAAGAAGCTGTGAAATACGTGAAGCGTGGAGGAAAACAGGCTTGATCAGGAATCCCGAAATTCGCAACTGACGAAGTGATTAATCTAAATTAAGCTTAAATATCGATTGGTTCATGAGCAGTTTTAACCGGGCGTGCTTAAATGGAAGAATCACTTTGCAACGTCGAATTTCTGAAGACCGATTCTAGCTACCTTGCAAGAGTTCAGAGCGAGATTGGTGGCATTCGCGAATACAAGAGCGGGAGCTTTGAAGAGGTTCTTGAGCAGGTAATAATTGATTTACAGGAAGAGTTCGAAAGTTAATTTCTGAAAGCATCACCTTTAACTGCCTGGAAATTTCATCGTTTTTACATGTGCCTTCAAATGTGTCAGGATGCAACAGAATCAGCCTCCTGTTGAATGATTGAATCAGGCAAATCGCACTTGTCATCACCACCTGGCGGTTATCTCTTTAAGAATGCGGTATTTCTCATCGTCCATGAATGCTCAAAAAACCGAAGATTTTCTGGCATTTCATCAGGTAAGACACATACTCATTTTTCCCAACTTGAATTCCGAGAATCTCTATCACTGCAGGATCGATTCTGGCAATGCCCCTGCCAACATCCTTT
>DAHXLZ010000065.1 GCA_027365715.1 Methanomassiliicoccales archaeon
GCCAGCGAGACGCTGCTGCTGCTCTTCATTCCCTTTGACGGCGGTATCTCCGATTCTACCTCAACATGGAGACCCTTATTTCCCGCAGCGCTGAGGTGTGATACAGCAGCGATGCATTCCCTGACCAGCGATCTGTCCTTCTCAGCACCTTTCAGGACAATGGAAACTCCTCTGTTTCCGGTGAATCTGACGCGTGCTGTGCTCTTCATGTCAGTGCCAATAGTAACGCCGCGGTACGAGCCTATTCCGCTGACTATGGTGGCCGCGCCGTACTCTGTGCGAACTCCATCGAATTTCAGTTATATCCCTCCTTTCTGAGTATTGAGAGCATACCGTCCAGCGGCGCATCCATGCCTGTCCAGAGTTTGAAGGAAGCCGCCGCCTGCCTTGCAAGTATATCGGCACCGCCTATGAAACGGCAGGACTGTTTTTCGGCAAGCAGACGGTAAGGTGTTTTTCTCCTGGAGTAGACGAAATCAATTACTGTACGGAAAGTGCATGATGCTACCCCCTCAGGGAGTGAGCCGTCTGCCCCGTCCATCCCTATGGGAGTGCAGTTGATGACAACATCATAGCTGCCGCCTGGCTCTAATCTGCCATTCTCAAAGCCGAGTGAAGATGCAATATCACTGCTTCCTGCAGCGTTTCGTGAAATGATCGTCATGTCGAATCCACGGAGCGCCGCTGCTGCCGATCTCGCGGCTCCGCCGGAGCCTACAAGCAGGGCACGGCCGCGAGGCATGCCGGAAATAAGCTGGGAGACTGCAGTATAGTCTGTGTTGTAGCCGCTCATACGATCGCCATCGATAACGACGGTATTGATCGCACCGATCCTGCCAGCCTGGATGTCCATATCAGACATCAGCCCGACTGCGTCCCTCTTGTATGGCATTGTGATATTCACTCCCTTTACGCCTGCAGCTCTGGCACACTCAAAGAACGGAGCCAATTCCTCCCTGCTCTGTATGGACATTGCCGTATATCTGCCACGGAGCCCGTTCTTCGCGAGGGCGTAATTCTGCAAAACAGGCGACGGGCTGCGGCTCACATCGGCGCCAATCAGCACATTCACCTGGCCGTTCAGCATTTCATGCAAATCTGAAAAGACCGGCTGACCGTCAGCTGTTCGCTCCTCATCGGAAAGGGATGCGTATGCCCAGGGTGCGCCGTTCCTCAGCGATGCGAGTCTCGTCAGCAATCCGGCTCCTCCAGTTGAGAAAGCCATCACCCTGTTACGCTCGCTGCTGTCTGCGGCGTTCAGCAGGAGCGATGCTTCCGCGAAACTTCCCCGGGTGCCGACGCACTTTGCGATTGCACCTGCCTGCAACTCCTTTCGAACCGCTGATTTCAGTTCATCGTGAGATGTGATTGAGCCGTGATACGACACAATGAGTTTAGACCTCAGGCTGGATGGAAGCTGGATGGTGCCGGCGTCCTCCAGACCGATGTCAATGTAATCAAATGAGCGAAGCGCCGATGCTGCATCCGCCCCTTCAGCAAGCTTCATCGACCTGCCCTTGAAAGTCGCAATCTTAACCGCATTTACTGCTGAGAGCTTCTGCAGCGATTCTGCAGACGGATTCTTCAGCGAGTCTATCCTGAATTCAACCATTCGTGCACCAGCTGAAACTGCTGCGGTGGCCCCTGCCACCATCTCTTCTGCTGTTTCGCCCTTCAATGCGACACATATCATAGAGAAATTACCTCTCCACAACAGTTTCTGAGACGCTCATGCCGAAATGCCGTCCACCCTCCTGCACGCGGACGAGGACGCGATCACCCTTCTTTACAGACGTTACCGGAATCGGGCTCCCTTCAGTGCACAGATTCACCGTTTCGGCGTTCTGCAGTATAATGCTGCACTCCCTCCCCCTGACGGCCGCCTCGATCAGAATCAGCGGCCTTCGCTCTATCTTCACCCTGCCAACTGTAACATTTCTGGCCCTTCCATCGATCCGTACTGCGGGCACCTCCGCACCGGCTTTGAGTTCGGAGAGATAACCTGTTTTCCCGCCGTGCAGCAGAATATATGAATGGACCGGGCCGGCGTTTACCCTGAAGGGCCGCGCATTGACGTATTTTGCCTTCAGCGTTTCTGAATGAATGAGAAACATGACATCGGACTGTGAGCCGACGAGCATTCCCTCCCCTTCCTCGAGCATTGAGCATGTGTCAACACAAACCCTGTCGCCCATGCCTGCGTGCCTTATAGACAGGACCTCCGCATTCTCCAGAGAATACAATGGTGCAGATGAACTAAGAATTTCGGCAAAACCCGACAGCTCCTGCCTGGATGAAACTGTCGCGAGTATGCCGTCAACACCAACCTCCAGCGTGTTGAGGAAGAGCACAGCTTCCTCCTTCGTTCTTGCAACAGCAACAAGTTTTACACCCTTGCTGCCGCAGATGGCAATCAGATTCTCGACTGGAATGACCCTCCAGTCCTGAGCATCAACAACCAGATATCCGGGGCGCAGGTCTGATTCGTCCGGCATATCCCCTTCCCCGGCGATGCGAACATATGTTCCTATCCTGGTTCCATCAGCCGTTACCTCATCGCCCGAAATCTGCAGAGCACGGAACTTTGCCCCGGCCGCAAGCCCCGTGTCTTTGCTCTCAACAACAATGTCAGAAAAGCCCAGCTCGACAGCATCCATAACAAATCTCTGTCTCTCCTTCACGTTCAGATGGTCTGCCCTGATCCAGATGAACTTGTTATCAGCCAACGTTCATCCCAGCAGTTTAATTGCATCGTCAACTTCCGCCCCTTCGAATATGATCGATGCAAGGGCGGCGGTCATCGCAGTCGGGTTTCTATGCTGCCAGATGTTTCTGCCTATGGATATGCCCCTGGCACCGGAGTTCATTGCGCCCTTTACCATCTTCATTACCTCAATATCGGAGTTGAGCTTGGGGCCGCCTGCAATAAGCACTGGCGCAGGGCAGCCTCTGACGACTTCCCTGAACGTTTCTTCGGAACCGGTATAATTGACTTTCACCACATCGGCACCGAGTTCAGCACCCACTCTTGCCACGTGCTTCAGGTGTTCCACATCATACGGATCAGCAATGTCCTTTCCGCGCGGGTACATCATTGCGAGCAATGGCATTCCCCAGTTCCTGCACTTTCGCACCACTTCGCCGGCGTCAGCAAGCATGGAATCGTCACCTTCGGCTCCAACGTTGACGTGAATCGAGATGCCGTCCGCACCAAGCTGTATTCCTTCTTCAACATCCGTAACAATCACCTTTGTGTTAGGCGACGGCGAGAGTTTCGTGCTTGCCGATATGTGAACGATAAGGCCAACATCCACGCCGTACCCGCGATGGCCGTATGCGACAAGACCCTTGTGTATCACGATTGCGGTTGCGCCTCCGTGCGAAACTTTATCAATGGTCTCCCTTATATCTATTATGCCAGGGAGTGGTCCCTCAGAAATGCCATGGTCCATTGGAACTACCAGTGCAAAGGAAGTCTTCCTGTCAAATATCCGTTCCAGCCTTATCTGCTTCCCGATCATTGTAAACCCGTAACTCGGTGCTATCCTGACAACATATTTATACATTGTTGTATAGATGTATACACTGAAGTATATGTGGGAAGAAATTGTCAGAGAGTTCGGTCTTTACCCCAGCCAGTCGAAAGTTGCGAGGGCAATGCTGCGGCTGGGACTCAGTGTGAAGGAGAAGAAAATTTACTGCGGCGACATCAGGTTGAATGATATCGCAGTTGCGCGTGCACTGGGGGTTGACAGGAGAGTTGTGCATGCGACTGCAGAAACCATATCTTCAAACAGCGAGCTTTCGAGATTCTTCAGCTTTCTCACCCCTGTTACAAATCTCAAAGACGCCGGACCACAGATTGGATGGAGCACCATTGAAATTTCACCGGATAATGCCGACCAGCCTGGCATACTCGCAGATGTTTCGAGGATAATAGCGGATGCGGGCATAAGCATCAGGCAGGCGATTGTGGAAGATCCTGAGCTCACGGAGCATCCGAAACTTTACGTCGTGACTGCGTCCGAAGTTCCCGCAGAGCTGATACCCATGCTTAGAAGGGCCAGGGGTGTCAGAGAGCTGACGCTGAGGTGATGCCTACTGAGAACCATCGGTGTGAATGAGCCGTTCATATGCCTGTAATGCAAAAGCAGGATTTATCTCGTAACCGATGCCGTTCCTTCCAAGAAGGGAGGAGGCAAGGAGTGTTGTGCCGGAGCCGGCGAAAGGATCCAGAACTATTTCACCGAAATAGCTGTATGCTCTAACGAGCCTGGACGGAAGTTCGACGGAAAATGGCGCCACATGCTTCCTTCCACTGCCGCTCTGTTCCGGTTTCATCAGCCACACATCGCTCTTCTTCAACTCAATCCAGAAATTCTTGTCGAGGATCGACTTTTCCCTTTCCTCCGGACTCACATGTGAATATTTTCTGTATCCTTTCGGAGCCGGTTTCTCAAACTCGAGTATGAATTCATGTGCATTGTTGATTAATATGCCGCCCGGGTAAGGGTATGTGCCGAAATGTGCCCTTACGGAATTTGTCTTTTGCCAGACGATATCTCTCCTGAAAACAAAACCTGTCCTTTCACAGAGGTCTACACTCCTGCCCGTGAGATTGAGCGTCCTGAAACTTCCCTCAGTTCGCAGCGGAAGATTCATGATATTGAGAAAAAATTTCCTTCCGGGCTGCAGGACGCGATAGACCTCTTTCCAGACCCTTCCTGTCTGTGAAAACCATTCATCGAGATCGTGTATGTTCCCCAGATCTCCACTGATGCGCCCCTCTTCAGAATACATCTTTGTGTCAAAGTACGGAGGAGAGGTCACTGCGAGATTGACACTGTCGTTTTCCACCTGTGACATTTTCTGTGAACTTGAGACGAATATCTTCTGCATCGTCCCGTTTACTGTGAGAGAATAGCTCTTCTGGATTGGAGAGCGGTCAGGCAGTGTCTGTACTGACATGGGCACTCCGGCAGAAAGGCCATAAGCCTCCACATCCCTTATGTCGAACCTGTGCTGTCCGCTTGCGGACCTTGTGCTGCGCAGCGTGCCATCCCTGACTGAATGGTGTATGACAGCGAGGCTGATGCCGAGCATATCCGACACTTCGCCGGCCGAGAGGTACGACCTTGATTTATAATCACTCAAATTTCTCGGTTGGAATATAACCGCCTGACAAATATGTTTGCTGCAACTGCAGGCCTCAGGCAGAACGTTTTGCTGTCCGGCCCGAACCGCTAACGCGTGCCGATGATGAAGAGAGCGCGGAATGCACGCTGACGGGATCCGGAAAAAGCGAAGATGAACTGAAATCTGAGGCGCCTGAGACCGCAGGGTTGCCGCGCGGGTATCCTCCGTATTGCCTTATTATCAGAGGAGACACGAGCATTGGTATCAGCCATGTGCAGTTGAATACGGCAGCAAGGGGGTTGAACATTGCGATTCCTGCGACGAGCACAAGCTCAAAACCCATTGAGTACCTTGAAAGGTGCAGTATCTCGCTTATTGTAAGCGGCTCCTCACTTTTTGGCGTGACTGGAACTGTGCGAAGACCCGATCTGATGTATGCGAGCATACTCTTAAATTCATATGGAAAGGAGATTGCAGCTACTGCAGCGCTCAGCCATCGTGCCCGCAAATACACAGGATAGCGAATACGGCACTTCAGTCGCACCAGCGTGTTTGGTATGGCTGAGAATATGCCTACGACCAGCAGGTAACGGAGAACCGGAACGGACCAGAAAGTGACGAGCGGGTTGCTGATGAATGTACTCAGGAAGGCACTGGTCCCTGCGCCTGTTGAGGTGAAACCGTAAACTGTCAGTATCATGCCGATTGGAAGGAGCATGTTTGTGAAATGACCAAGCGGCGTCTGGAGAAGCAAATACTTCCGATCCGCGCTCAGCGTTGATTTAAGTGAAAGGCCGAAGAATTCCATTGACCCTCTCGTCCACTTGTTCTGACGCTTGATGAAGCCGCGGACGTTTTCAGGCATCGCCTCATAAGTGTGCAGGGGAAGGAAACGGCAGTGCCAGCCTTTCTCCGCAAGCTTCACGGCTGTCGCGAAATCTTCAGACACGTATCCCTCCACGAAACCTCCAACTTCCCTGAGTGAGCTCATCCTGACCATCACATTGTGACCGTAGCAGAATACAGCGTCAAGCTCATTTGCCAGCTGCTCTTCCCATACGAACTGACCGATTCTTGACATTGGTGCGAGAGTCTGCACAAACTCAGTGTCCAGATTCCATATATTTACCAGCCCCTGGAAGACAGCGACGGCGCTGTTGGCGCGATGTTCAGCGTACTTCAGAGCTTCTGCGACCCAGTCAGGGGGTAGATATGAGTCAGAGTCAAGCAGGACAATGTAATCGTATGACTCTGAGTGTTCTGCAAACCAGTTGTTTATTGCACCGGCCTTGTATCCTTTTCTGACCTTTCTCCTGATTACCCTGTAGCCCTTTTCCGATGATATGGCATCAACAGTTGCTGTGGCTGCCGCACTGGTTGAATCATCGAGAACAAATACATCACAGGGATAGGACTGAGAGATAGAGCTCAGGCATTCGGGAACGACGTCGTTCATGGTTGCGTAGAGCAGCGCAACCCTCTTTCCCGCCGGTATTTCATTGAGGCTGTTCAGCGGTCTGTAACGGGAAACCAGAGCAATGATCTGCCTGGATATTCCATAAGATGTGCCGATGAATATGAATGAAAGAACAAAGAAGAGCGCAACTGAATAGGGATGCGTCCACTTTATGACGAAAGCCGCAAGACCTGCCTCAAGGCCGATGAATATTGCCGTAACAAGTGCATAGAAGCGCTTCTTGACTGAAGAAATGCCCGGATTCGATTTACCCTCGGCACGAACGTGTTCGTTGAGGTATGGAATTGTATTTTCACCTGAGCCCAAATCATCTTCCTCGCAAGGTGCTACGGTGCCACGCCGTTATATTAACTTAATTTGACAAGAATAGAACGCGATGTGCACAACTGAAATCAGGAACAGGCGGCAGACAGGACGCAGCAGAACGCACTGAAGTGCACCAGACTCTGACGCATCAGTCTGTGCTTCACGGCCAGGTGTCCGGTGGAATAAAGAGTCAGCCGGCGACCGGCAATAGTCCTGCCGTCGTCACAGCTCTGATTGCGTCCCTGCATACACACTTCAGTGCAGTGACCATCTCAAAACAATAAGATTCTCAGCAAGACAGTACGGGTTTCACATGCGCTCGATGCCAGGCGTCCCGTTGATACCGAACTCAATTGCCTCTGAAATTGCACGGGCACCGCTTATGGTCGTTACAAGTGGAATATTTATCTCCACTGCAAGCCGCCGCATCATTGCACCATCCCTCACGCTGCCGGAACTCACCCGGGGCGTATTGACGATGAATGAAACATCTCCTGATCTCATCAGACCGAGTGCATCCGGCTTCATATTTTCAGATATTCTGTATGCCCTCATTGCACGGATACCGTTTCCCTCAAGGAATTCCTGTGTGCCTCTGGTAGCATAAATATCAAAACCAAGCTCCTTCAACTTCCTTGCAATCGGCAGCAGTGGCAGCTTATCCTCATCTCTTACAGTGAAATACACGGCACCCTCTCGCGGCAGGCGCATGCCGGCAGCTGTAAATCCTTTCCAGTACGCCTCTGCATACGTCCTGCCAAGTCCCATGACTTCACCGGTGCTCTTCATTTCAGGACCCAGGACACTGTCCACACCCCTGAGCTTCATGAAGGGAAAGACAGATACCTTGACAGCAACACGGTCCGATTTCCTCCCGCTGAGATCAAATTCGCTGAGTTTGTGACCGAGAATGACTTTTGTTGCAATCTTGGAAAGCGGTATTCCGGTCGCCTTGGATACAAAAGGTATGGTCCTGCTTCCGCGCGGATTCGCTTCGAGGACAGAAACCTTTCCATCCCTTACTGCGAACTGGTAATTGGCAAGCCCGTTAACCTTGAGCGCGGAGGTAAGCAGATGTGACTGCCGTTCTATTTCGGATATCTCTTCCCGTGAAAGGGTGTGAGGCGGAAGAACCATCGTGGCGTCTCCCGAGTGCACGCCGGCCTGTTCAACGTGTTCGAGTATTCCGGCAACGAATGTCTCCTTTCCGTCTGAAACGACATCAACGTCGACTTCTGTTGCGTTGGAAAGATAGCGTTCGATAAGGAGGGTGGATTCTTTGCTTACACTTACTCCCTCGAGGTAAAATGACAGCTGATCGTCATCATGAACAATCTCCATCCCTCTTCCGCCGATTATGTGTGACGGCCTGAGAATTAACGGATAACCGAGCGACCGCGCAGAACTCATCACTTCATCCTTTGATAACGCAGAGATGGATTCGGGCTGCTCGAGGCCAAGCTTCCGCACAAAATCTGAAAACATCTTTCTGTTTCCGGCCAGTGTCAGCGACTCCGGCGGCGTGCCGAGTATCCTCACCCTGTCATCTCCCTGAAGTGACATCGCCGCATTCAGGGCGGTCTGTCCTCCAAACTGAGTCATTATCCCATATGGCTTTTCCCTCAACACGACATCCATTATGTCCTGGTACGTCAGCGGCTCAAAGTACAGCCTGGTGCTCAAATCAAAATCGGTAGAAACAGTTTCGGGATTGTTGTTTATAATCACTGCGTCGTAACCCTCCTCCCTTGTGGAGATGGCCGCGTGGACACAGCAGTAGTCGAATTCAATCCCCTGGCCGATCCTGATCGGACCTCCGCCGATGATAAGCACGGACTTCCTCTCTCCACGAACCACTTCATCCTCACCAGCAGTTGTGCTGTAGTAATATGGTGTTTCGGCTTCGAATTCAGATGCGCAGGTGTCTACCATCCTGTAGCGCTTTCTGCTCTCAACTTTCACACCGGACAGCCTCCTGATGTATTCGGTTGTGAATCCCGTGCTCAGCGCGTCTTCAATAGCCTCATCCGAACCGTCTGAAAGTGATAATTCGACGGCAACAAGACGCTTAAGCTTCTCAAGAAAGAAATAATGCCAGTGGCACGCATTGTGTATTGCCTGCACAGTGATTGACCGTTTCAGTGCTTCGATGATGCAGTAAATCCTCCTGTCAGTCGGCACCCTTATCTCTTCAATCAGCTCATCATCGCTCCAGCCTGACACTTCACCAGTCTCCAGATCCAGCAGACCGAGTTCAAGCGAGCGCAATGCCTTCAGAATGGCTTCTTCAATGGTCCTCCCTATAGCCATAGTCTCTCCAGTGCTCTTCATCTGAGTGCCTATCTTCCTGTCTGCCAGTCTGAATTTGTCAAAGGGCCACCTCGGAATCTTGATCACAACATAATCCAGGGAAGGCTCGAATGCCGCCTTTGTTTTCTTAGTGATTGCATTTTCGATTTCATCAAGGTGCAGTCCGAGTGATATTTTAGCCGCAACCCGCGCTATCGGATATCCGGTTGCCTTGGATGCGAGAGCGGAACTCCTGGAAACCCTTGGATTCACTTCAACGACGCGAAATGCCCTTGTCTGCGGGTGGACGGCAAACTGCACATTGCACGCCCCCTCGATGCCAAGAACATTCACAATCCTGATTGCAGCGGAACGGAGCATCTGATGTTCTCTGTCGCTCAGTGTCTGAGCAGGTGCGACCACGATGCTTTCGCCTGTGTGCACGCCCATCGGATCGAGATTCTCCATGCTGCAGACAATTATGCAGTTGCCCGCCGAATCCCTGACTACTTCATATTCATACTCCTCCCAGTCCAGAATACTCTCCTCGATTATCACCTGGCCTATTCTCGAACTCGCCAGTCCGGTTCCGACGATATATTCCAGTTCCTTCTCGGATCTGACGATGCCGCTCCCCGTTCCACCGAGGGTATAAGCCGATCTGACCATGACAGGATAGCCGCCGAGCTTCTCCGCAAAAGCCTTTGAATCGCTTAGAGATGTGCAGGTAAAGCTCCTGGCTACCGGGAGTCCTGATCCAGTCATTGTTTCCCTGAAAAGCTCCCTGTCCTCTGCTGCCTTTATGGCATGTTCATTAGAGCCGAGCAGCCTGACGTTCAGCTTCGACAGGATTCCCCTTTCAGAAAGCTCAGAGCACAGATTGAGCGCTGTCTGGCCACCCATGCCGCTGAATATTCCGTCGATGCTCTCGATTTTCACAATTTTCTCGATTGTTTCCGCTGTCATCGGTTCTATGTAAACTGTGTCGGCAATCTCTCTGTCACTCTGTATAGTGGCAGGATTGGAGTTCAACAGTACGACATGAAAGCCTTCCTCCCTCGCGGCTTTGCAGGCCTGACTTCCGGAGAAGTCGAAATTCGGCAGCCTGGCCGATAACTATCGGGCCAGAGCCAATGACCAGCACTTTTTTCAACTTTCTGTCTGCTGGAATATAATCACCTCCTCCCGTCTTCAACGAGTTTTTTGAAGTAGTCATATACAAACATTGTATCCTGCGGTCCCGGTCCGCCTTCCGGGTGATACTGCGTTGTAATGAGTCTTCCGGATTCGTGTTCTAACCCCTCCACCGTGCCGTCGTTAAGGCTCCACTGGCTCGGGTTAAGCGGTGTTCCTGCCAGTGAGTCGGGCATAACAGAGAAACCATGATTCTGCGATGTTATGTACACCCTTTCGCCGAGTCTCACCGGATGGTTTATTCCCCTGTGGCCGAACTTCAGCTTGAACGTTTTTGCACCAAATGCAAGGGATAAGACCTGATGGCCAAGGCAGACGCCCAGCACAGGCAGTTCCTCGGCAGCCTTCCTGATCACCGGCAGCGCTTTGCGGATTATGTCAGGGTGAGCAGGATCCCCAGGTCCGCTGGAGAGCACGAGTCCTTCGGGTTTCACAGACATTATTTCGTTGAGCGATGAAGAATACGGCAGGACATTCACAGTGAATCTTGAGGAGAGATCCCTGATAAGATTCCTCTTAATACCAAAATCCAGTACGGCGATGCTTCTCCCCTTCCCCAGCGGTCCAATCATGCTGCGTGTGCTGACTTCGGCCACCAGATTCTCTTCCCAGGTATTACTGAAACGTGACAGTCTGGAAACGGCTGAATCTATGCTGGCCTCGGCAGGCGCCAGCGGTATTATTATGCCTTTCATCGTCCCGTTCTGCCTTACGCGCCTGACAATGCTTCTTGTTTCCGCAACTTCTATCCCCGGAAGTTCCGATTTGATAAGCAATTTCTCAAGGCATGAGCCGCCCCTGTTCAGGACAGAAGTATTTTCTGAAACAACTATGCCTCTTACCTGTGCAGACGAAGATTGCAAATCACTTTCGGAAAAGTTGTAATTACCAATCAGGGGGTAAGTGAACACGAGTATCTGCCCGCGGTATGAAGGGTCTGTTATTGATTCCTCGTACCCTGTCATCGATGTTGAAAAGACGACTTCACCATAAGATTCCTTTTCGAAACCAAACAGTCTGCCTCCAAAAAAAGTACCGTCTTCAAGCAGAAGGGTGGCATTGGTTTTCAATTGGACTACCTCTGTGGCATCAACATCCCTTACTTAATTCTTTTTGGCTGTTTTCTGGCACACCGGAAGTGATAACAGTAAACGGAACTACACATGTTGACCGCCACGCAGACTCTTCTGTCTGTTTCACAGCCCCATCACCGTGATTTTTTTGTCCTCATCCAATTTAAGCACACGGCTGTAATCATATTCGAATTTTGTCAGCGAGGTTTATTATAAGCGCGACTGCAGGGAATGCACAGAGTGAGGATTGAAAATGAAAATGAATTCGAAAGCCGTGATAGCGGTTATCGTGGCCGTGCTTGTTATCGGCGGAACAGCCTATTATGTGTTTGGCAGCGGCGGCAGTCTGAATCTCCAGGTGAAGGATCCGATGCCGTCAGGATGGAGCGCACTTTATATCAACATCAGCTCTGTGTCGATACACAATTCGACAGGCCGCAGTGGCGGATATGTGAAGAATTTTACAGCACCTGTAACCGTTAATCTGGCAAATGCAACCAGCAAGTCTGTCTTCCTGACCAGCCTCAAACTGCCAAACGGGCACTACCAGATGATCAGTTTCACAATTACAGGCGCTTATGGCACATACAAAGGAGTCACGTACAAAGTATCGTTGGTCAGTTCAACAGTCGATGTTGCGGGACAGTTCACAATTTCCGGTGGCTCAACAACCACAGTGACACTGGATTTCAACAGTGTTCAGGCACTGCACGGTGACCCCGTTTCCGGTTTCACAATGACACCCGTAGTATCTGAAATCGTCAGCT
Organism: Methanomassiliicoccales archaeon; assembly: GCA_027365715.1. The sequence continues at coordinate 12,243 of DAHXLZ010000065.1, forward strand.
GAGTTAAGGAACAGAAGTATTGCCAAATCTTTTAATTTGCCCGCTTTTCAGGAATAGAGCATTGAAATGCGGCACAGGCCCGTTCACAGCTCGTCTGTCTCTGTCATGCGCACGCTCTTCTTCCTTTTTTTCAATGACACCTTCATCGATTTCATCTCCTTTACCATTTTTTCGAGTTTAGATAGAAGGTCCTGCACGGTGCGCGTCGGATCCCATTCAAATGACTTTGCCACGAACAACCGGTCCGCAGTCTGGAGTTTTCCGCTCAGCGAGTACTTTACCTTGCTGAATTCGCTGCCATACTCATGTACGTGGATATACAGGGAAACGGGGCGGGAGATGTTTTCTATCCGTTTCATGCTCTTCCCAATTTCACCATACATCGTATCAAGAAGATCGCTGTCTGAAACTCCTGTAATCTGTACATATACAGATTCACGCACCTGTAGCGAGAGCACCAGCTGTGCAACATCGTACTTTGTGATAATGCCTATAGGAGCGCCATTATCCAGTACGGGTATAGAACCGGTTTCCTCGGAGCACATCATTTTGAAAACTTTATCCATCCTGTCCGCACGTGAAAGCACAGGATAGTCTTTTCTTGCAATGCTCCCGACAGTTATTTCGACAGGGTTTGCCCTTCCTGCAATCTCACCAACTGTTTCCCTCGACCTGCCGCTGACAACGAGTGAGGCGAGATCTGACATCCTCAGCATAGAAGTCATTTTACCAGATTCGTTTACCACCGGCACTGCCCTTATGCCCGTGGACCTTATTGTCTCAAAAGCTCTGTCGACATAATCCGTCTCAAGCAGCGTGATTGCGCCCGGACTCATCACTTCATTTACACTTATGCTGCCCAGTTCCTTCACACCGGAAACCAGACGTACCAGGGCGGTTCTGTCTGCCACGCCTGCAAGCCTTCCATCCTCCACAACAGGTATCTGCCTGAATCCTGTATTGACAATTGCACTGGCAAGGTCAAAAACGTTGCTCCAAGGATACAGTTCAGGCGACTTTGTGATGAGAGAGCGTACCTTGGTTGAAGGTGGTACATTCTTCCTCTTCACTATTGTTTTGAGAGAAATGATGCCCATGACCTGCTTCCTGTCGATTACCGGTATTTCATCAAGATCCAGTTCCACCATACGCGATATCACATTGCTGACTTCGTCGTCAGGCGATGCAAAAAGTATGGGCCACTTTGCCTGAGATCTGCCCACTGACAGTTTGCCAAGCTTGCCCGCGATTACACTGACATTTGTCATCGATCCAAAAAGACTTTCATTCATCGTCGTCACCATTCAATATCTCTTCCTTCACAGCAACAGGATCACCGAGCTTCTCAAGCTTTTCCCCTTCCATGAGCCTGGTGATTGCTGTTTCCACAGATGCATCTTCAACTCTTATCTGTTTTCTTGTATCTCTGTCCCTGACAGTTACTGTCCTGTTCGCATTCCATTCATCATCCACGGTGATGCAGTACGGGGTGCCGGCTTCATCCATACGTGCATACCTCCTGCCTATCGACGCAGTGTCGTCATAGATTGATTCGATGCCTCTCTTCCTGAGCAGTGCTGACAGTTCTCTGGCAGCCTCTTCGAGCTGCCTGCTGGAGACAAGAGGAAACACAGCGGCTTTTATCGGAGCTACCGAAGGTGGAAGATGGAGAACGGTGTAGCCTCCAGAATCGTCGAATGAATGCTCGAGGAGCGCATAGAAGAGCCTGTCCAGGCCGCTGGCAGGTTCGATGACATGAGGCACAACCCTTTTTCCGGAGACCTTCTCCTCCTTCTCCTCAACACTGTAACAGTCGCTTGAGACGCTTAACATTCTGCCATTAAGCTCCAGCGGGATGCTGTCACCGCCGCGGACGGCCGACGGGTCCATCGATTCCAGCATTTCCGCTACAGCCTTCGCGTCCTTCCGGAATAGCGGGCCCAGCTTTGCCCTGTCCGCTCTGACTCTGATCCTCTTTTCGATTCTAACCGTGTCACCCTTCCTGAAATGGCTGAGTTCCATGCCTGAGGCTGATGAATGAGATTTCAGATCAAAGTCCCCCCTGTCTGCAATGCCTGTCACTTCGGTCCAGCCGCTGCTGAGCAGTGCCTCCATGTCCCAGCAGTCAAGCGCATAGTGTGCCAGCTCATCTTTTCTATGCTGCCTGAATCGCAACCGTGATGGGTCCAGACCGATTGCAATGCCGAAACTGTATGTAAGGTTCATGAAGTATGCGTGTGCATCGCTCAGTATCTGTCCTCCTGTTACAGCCTCCCTGAAGGAGATGTTGAGTGTATTGCCTTCCCTTGGAACAAAATGCATCTTCCGGCTGGAAAGGGTTCCTGAGGAGGGCCATTTCTTCTCCTCCGGATCCAGAAAAACCTCCGCTTCCATAATGTTGAATTCCCTAAGTCGCAACAGGCCCTGCCTCGGTGATATTTCGTTTCTGAAGGCCCTGCCGGTCTGCAATACTCCGAATGGAAGTTTTTCCCTGTAAAAGCGACTCAGATTCTGGAAATTGATGAATATTCCCTGTGGAGTCTCAGGCCTGAGATAGGCACTTCTTGCCTGTGAGGGCCCTATGTGAGTTTGGAACATGAGGTTGAATT
>DAHXLZ010000071.1 GCA_027365715.1 Methanomassiliicoccales archaeon
GCCGCTTGCACAGAATGTGAAGATAGAAAAGCTCGCTGAGATGCTGGATAATTACACCGGAGCCGAAATCGCCGCCGTATGCAACCAGGCGGCAATGATTGCCATGAAGTCACACATATCAGAGAACGGTGCGCTGGGTGAGAAATCTTTATCTGAAATCAGGGTGACAGAAAAGAATTTCGAAATGGCAATGGAGAAGATAAGACCGCTCTCAAGCGAAGAGATTTCCCGCTATGAAGGAATGGGCAAGAAGTTCAAATCCGGGACAGCATATCCGGAACCGTGAAACGAAAGGCGCCCGGAACGGTTGTAATCGCAGGCATTACTACAGGCTCGGGAAAGACGACTGTTTCGATGGCGCTTATGCGCCTGCTTGCCATGAATGGAATTCAAGTCTCACCATTCAAAGTTGGACCGGATTTCATCGACCCAAAATTTCATGAGGTCGCGGCTGGCAGTGAGTCCATAAATCTTGACGGCTTCATGACTTCTGCAGACTATATCAGAAAGTCTGTTGCAATGCGGGCGGCCGAAGGCAGTTTCTGCGTAATCGAGGGAATGATGGGTCTGTTTGACGGTCTTAGCGCCAGGCGCGATTTCGCCAGCACCGCGTGGGTATCGAAGGTTTTGAACGCGCACGCCTTTCCTGCGGGAAAACTCTCTGACTCCCCATGCCACTGCTGCTGCCGTTCTCATAGTCGAAGAGACGTCGATGGCGAGTATCACAGGCGCGTTCAAAACCTTCGATACCCACGCGGTGCTGGCGAAATCGCGCCTGTGATACTCGCCATCGACGTCTCTTCGACTATGAGAACGGCAGCAGCAGTGGCATGGGGAGTCAGAGAGTTTTCCCGCAGGAAAGGCGTGCGCGTTGAAGGAGTCATTCTGAACAGAACAAACGGTGAAGGGCATTTCGAAGGGTGCAGAAATGCTATTGAGGCGTCGGGTGTCAGGGTCCTCGGTCACATTCCGGATTCATCTGATTTCACAATGGCGGAAAGACATCTGGGTCTCGCTCTGCAGGAAAACATGCAAAGGATTTCATCGTCCGTTGATGCTATGGCCAATGCCTTGAGCAGATCTCTGAATTTGCGCGAACTCGTCAACATGGCTTCCAGGAGCGTCACCAGCAAGGTTGCCAGTGCCGGGAAAAAGACCGTTCCGAAGGTACTGATAGGCATCGCAACGGACTTTGCATTCAATTTCTATTACAGGGATAATGTGGAACTTCTTCGCAGAGCGGGTGCCGACATGGTCCCATTCTCTCCGATTAATGACAGTTCTGTCAGCATGTTTGACGGTGTCTATATCGGCGGCGGATATCCGGAGCTGTATGCTGGTGCAATATCGAGAAACAGTCTCATGCTTTCAAGCCTGAAGAAGGCCGCCGAGGATGGAATGCCAATTTATTCAGAGTGCGGCGGTTTTATGATGCTGTGTAACGAGCTGGTCAACGGTGACAGGGCGTACAGAATGGCGGGCGTATTCGATGCCGCCGTTGAAATGACTCCTTCTCCTGTAATCGGTTACAGGAAAATCAGAACAAATGTGTTGACGCCTCTCGGCCGCGCCGGCGTTAATGCAAAAGGCCACGAATTCCATTATGCATCTGTTTCAGGGTCCATGCCGGAAGGAGAGAAAAAGCCGTTCCTGGTGTGGAAAAACGACGCAGAGAACAGCGAGGCCACCGGCTTCTCATTCAACAACGCAGTAGGATCATTTCTTCATCTCCATTTCGGCTCCAACAGAAGACTCGCTCAAAACATTGTCGATGCCTGTCTCAGATACTCCAAAACGTGAAATTGCAGCCAAATGACAGATTCCGGAAATCCTGCTACATATCGTCAACTTTTTGTAATTGGTATCAATGAATTCACCATGACAGATCGGCTGAATGAGGAGAACTTTGTAAATGGCGAGTGCGCATCTGAAAAAAGAACGATAGTCGTCTTTCATGCCACATGGTGTCCTTTTTGCAGGCGCTTTGTTTCCGAATTTGAACAGCTTGTGCCTTCGAGAGGTGTAGAAGCAGCGCTCGTGGACGTTTCGGACGTTGACAGTCCGTTGTGGGGTATGTTCTCGATTGATGTGGTTCCGACAGCAATACTCTTCGATAATGGCAAACCTGTAGCAAGGCTTGACGGAAAATCCGGCATTGGAATTCCACCAGCAGAGTTCAGGGCTTTCGCGGAAAGAGCGATTGTTTGATACGGGAAGAGTGCAATTAACACACCTGAAACGGAGCTGATGGATGATGCAAGATACAGGCGATATCAATCCAATTCTGGAAATGCTGAAAAATGAACTGGTCAATTTGCAGAGAAAAATAGCATCTTTGGAGGAAAAGATGGACATTCTTGACAGGAAAGTGGAGGAGAGTCACAAGATGCTCACATCGATGATGGAGACAATGCAGCAACTTGGTGTAGTTTCTCAGCCATACAGGAAGACTGACACAAAAGATAAGAAACCGAGCGACAGCGCATATTCATGATGTTCCTCATTTTCCAGACCGAACCGACACGATGGCAATCCAATCCTGCGGTCTGTATCTGGAGCCTGATATGAGTAACGTCATTGCTTGCCGTGACAAATTTTAGTTCGTAGCATTCAAAAAATTATATTGGTAATTCGATGCACAAAGATAAAATACGATTCCTTCTGATTGGTGTAAGCACATAGACCGGTCGGGTAAGAAAAATTGGCTATCAATGTGCTTTATGTTGATGACGAAGACGTGCTTCGCGAGCCAGTGAAGATGCTTCTGGAGATGGATGGGAAAGTTCATGTCGACACAGCATCTTCCGCGCTGGAGGGCCTGAGGGCCATTGAGTCGGGTGACTATGATGCAATAATCTCTGATTATCAGATGCCAGAGATGGACGGTCTCGAATTTCTTGACAGGATCAGGTCGGCGCAACTCGAAACTCCATTCATCCTCCTGACTGGTAGGGGAAGGGAAGAGGTCGCGATGGAGGCCCTTAACAGGGGTGCAAACTTTTATTTTCAGAAGGGTGGCGACATAAAAACTCAGATTGCCGAGATACTGGAGATAGTAAAGGAAAGCGCCCACCAGAGAATGCTGCAGGAAGAACTGAGGGAGGCAAGGGAGCTTATGGAATCCATTGTCAAGAATACGGACGACGCTGTCCTGCTCTTTGACATCGACGGCACGATTCTCAGAGTAAATTCATCCTTCGAGAGGATATACGGGTGGTCTGCAGAAGAGGCAGTTGGCAGGAAACTTCCGATGGTGCACGACGAAGAAAGAGCGGATGTCGAGGCACGCTTCAGGGCAGTTGCCGAAACAGGCGTTGCCGACAGATATCAGGGAAAGAGGCTGCGGAAAGACGGAACAGCATTCTATGGCAGCATGACAATATCGCCGGTCAGGGATGCGCAGGGGAGGATAATCTGTATATCCGGCATAGGGCGGGATATCAGCAGTTATATGGCTCTCCTTGCTGAAACCGAGCGACAGCGCGAGTGGTTCGAGACCACACTATCGAGTATAGGCGACGCCGTGATTACCACCGACAAAACGGGCAATGTCATTTATCTCAATCCGGTCGCTCAGCGTATTACCGGTTTCAGCCTTGAGGAAGCTTCCGGAAAACCAATCAGGGATGTTTTCAGAATCTTCAACGAGCGGACCCGTAAACCTGTCGATATACCTGTAGAAAAGGTTCTGAAAGACAAGATGATAGTTGGAATGGCAAATCACACTGTTCTCATTTCAAAAGACGGTAAGGCATATGCCATCAGCGATTCCGCTGCGCCGATAAAGGATCGCGATGGTCACATAACTGGAACTGTTATGGTGTTCCGCGACCTGACATCAAAGAATGTGGAGGAGGGAGGCAGACTGACACGTATTGCAGTCACTGGCATTCTCGGCGCATCCAAATCGCTGAAAGAAGCTTCACTCCCTCTGGTGGAAACAATATGTATGGGAATAGGGTGCGATGTAGGTGAAATGTGGACGCCTGGCAGGGATGGAGCAAAACTCACCCTGATGGCTCAATGGATGTCACCGGAAATCAAAGGCGATGAATTCAGAATATCATCAGAAACAATGTCCTTTTCAATGGGAGAGGGCCTGCCCGGCAGAGTGTGGAAAGAAGCAAAACCTGTATGGGTGACCGATATTCGATCTGACGCCAACTTCGTGCGGAGAAAGGAAGCCCGGACTGTCGGGTTGAAAACAACCATGGCCTTTCCAATAACGACCAGGGAAAAGATCATCGGCGTCATGGTATTTTATAAGATATTTCTGACTGAAACACAGGACGAGCTTCTCGGACTCCTTGCAGACGTAGGCAAACAGATTGGCCATTTCTATTCGGGGCATAAATCCGAACAGGCACTCAAGAATGCGATGGAGATGATGGCATCCTACATGCAGAACAGCATGGATGCAACCGCAATTACAGAT
>DAHXLZ010000078.1 GCA_027365715.1 Methanomassiliicoccales archaeon
CATGCCTGACGAGCTCGCCATGTAATACGATACAGCCAGCACCATCGATTTTTCCAGACTCAGCATCATGACAGGGAGACCGAAGACGATAAAGAGTACAACTCCGGCGAGAATCCCGACAAGGAATCCCTTTCGGACGCCATCCACAAAAAACCATTTCTTCAACCCTAATGTAACACCTGCGCCTATCAGTCCAAGAAGCGCACCGTCGAAAAGATGTATGGCAAGTCCTCCCATCACGGTTGACGTACCGCCTGAAACAGGTAACCCGATAGTTAAGCCGAGTGCCATCATCATGGCCAGGGCAGGCAGCCCCATTGACGCAAGAATCCCGGTCATTACAAGACCCATTACGAGTGCGCCTATCAAACCTGCAAACACCGAGAGACCGACATATTTTCTGTAATTCACCAAACGTTCGCCCTTATTTACTTCTGTATTAGACTCTGACAATTACATCACTGACCTTCTCAGATGCGTTCCTTCTGAAGATGGTTCTGTTGAATGATTAAAAATCAAACAGGATCGTTAAAGCTGTACTTTGAACAATAAGGAATGCTGTGGCCCGAACCATGGCCATGATGCTGCCCGGTGCACTCGTATACCGCAGGGATATTCTTCAGTTTTGCATGAATTTCAGTATTATGCAATCTTTCTCGCTTGCATTTTCTATCGCCCACTTGATTATCGGAAGGACCGCATTTCTGAGTCTTATTCCTTCTTCCGTCAGGCTGTATTCAACTCTCGGAGGAATTTCGCTGTATGCCTTTCGTTCGAGTATTCCTGCCTTTGTCAGGTAGAACAGTGAATCGGAGAGGCTCTTGGGGCTCACCCCCTTCAGGCTGTTCATGATTTCCTTATAGCGCATGGATTCTCTGCTGCCCACGACCGCTACAAGCAGCAGAGACCACTTTCTGGAAATCACATCCGCTATGCCCTGTACCGGGCAGTTGAAAAGGACGTTGTCCTTACTTTCCTTTGCCATACTTGATACAATACTATAAAGTCAATACTATTAATACTTTATTTTAGATACTAATGTCCTGGAAGCAACAGAGATGCAGGAAAGGATACTTGTTTTGAAAGTGAAGGGAATGCATTGCCAGGGTTGTTCCGACTCGATTGTGAGGGAATTGAATGTGTCCGCAGGCGTCAAGAAGACAACAGTTGAGCTGGCTACCGGCAAGGTAAAGATTGTCTTCGACCCGGAGGAAACAGACGAAGAACTGATCAGGGAGAAGATAATCGGAATGGGATTTGGCATACTATGATACTGTGAAGACTGAATGTGGAGGCACCCGGATTGAGTCGCAATGCAGCCGGTGATCCAGCGCATGATGCTGGTGGTCTGATGGAATCCAAACACAGGGTGAAGATTGGAGGCGTGCACTGCTCTTTCTGCTCGAACACAATATCAAAGGGGCTGTCGGCAGTTCCTGGAATAACGCGCGTGAGCGTAAATATTGGACACGAAGAGGCACTGATTCACTATGACCCGGCGAAGGTGCAGCCATGGCAGATCGATGAAGAGCTTCGAGAGCTCGGATATACCGTCAGGGATCCGGACAAGGTCAGAACATTTGAAGAGGAGGAGTCAGAACTTGCGAGAGAGCAGGGGAAACTGACACTCAGCACAGTACTGACATTTTCAGCAATCGCCGTCATGGCCCTGATGTATTTTCACATCATAGAAATGTATGTCGCAGCATACTCTGTCCTGTCATTTGCGGTTGTAAACGTCTTCTGGTTCGGCAGAACGATTCTGAAAAGTGCGGCATACTCGCTGAGAAGAAAAATACTCAATCAGCACGTGCTCATGGAATTTGCCGCTTTTGGGGGTCTGGCCGGGGGTTTTCTGGGACTCTTTGTCTTCAGGGGATTTCCTGCAGTCGAATTTTTCGCAATTGCTGTTTTCATAACGTCATACCATATTCTGGGAGGATATGCTTCTTTCAGAGTCAGAACACACTCGAGCCAGGCAGTTCGTAAACTTCTTTCACTGCAGCCGGACGTCGCACACCTTGTCGGTAAAGACGGAACCGAAACAGCTGTGCCGGTCGAGCGGGTTAATGCTGGCGATCTCGTGCGAATTAGACCCGGCGAATCAATTCCTGTGGATGGAACGGTTGTCGAAGGACAGTCGACGGTTGACGAAAGCCTGGTAACCGGCGAATCGGTGCCATCAGAGAAGTACATCGGGAGCGGGGTTATTGGGGGCACACTAAACGGTAACGGAACTCTTCTGGTGCGTGTGACCAGGATCGGGAAGGAGAGCTTTCTGCAACAGGTTGCAGAATATATTGAAGACGCAAGGTCTATGAAACCAGGTATACTCCAGCTGCTCGATAAAGTACTTCAGTATTTTGTGCCTGGCGTTCTGATTGCGGCTGTTGCGGGTTTCATAATCTGGAGCCTGGGTGAATGGTTATTCACAGGTGCTCCCGACTTCTATCGGGCTGTCTTCGCTGCGCTGGCTGTTCTCGTTATGGGTTATCCATGTGCGCTGGGAATGTCAACACCGCTTGCTATGATGAGGGGAAGCACAATGGCAGCGGAAAGGGGTATACTCTTCAGGAGTGCGGATGCTTTCCACGTATTCCGCAACATAGACACAGTTGTGCTGGACAAGACAGGTACCCTTACAGAGGGCAGGCCGGATGTTTCGTCAATACTGTGTAGGCCGGGGTACGACGAGAAGACGGTGCTCACCATTGCCGGCGCGCTGGAGAGATATTCGGAGCATCCATATGCAAAAGCGATAGTGAGAAAGGCGAAGGAGCATGCACAAGAGACAACGGCCGCCGAGAATTTCTCTGCAGTACCTGGAAAGGGAGTTACAGGCACGATTGAGGGAAAGAGTGCGGCTGTGGGAACAGTAGACTTTCTGCTCGAATCAGGCAGCAGGCTGCCAAACGAACTGCGGCTCGGTTCCCCGGTGCACGCAGACGGAGGTGAAACAGTTGTCGGCGTGGCGTATGATGGCGATATCATAGGGTTAATCACCCTTTCGGACAAAATTAAGGACGATGCGACCAGCACTATTGCTATTTTGAAAGACAGATATCATCTCAGAACAATGATGATCACAGGCGACGGCTACAGTCAGGCATCACGTGTGGCCAGAAAGACAGGCGTGGACATGTTCTTTGCATCCGTGCTGCCAAACGGCAAAGCGGAAAAGATCCGTGAACTCCAGTCACAGGGACACCGGGTAATGATGGTCGGCGACGGAATCAACGACGCGCCGTCCCTGATGCAGGCCGACATAGGTGTTGCACTGGGCAGCGGCACCGACATTGCAATTGAGGCGGCGGATGTTGTGATCGTGGGCAGAAGTCTCGGCGCAGTGGCAGAAGCGTATAGTATCGGGCTGAAAAGCTACGGGAAGACAAAGCAGAATCTGGCAATTGCCTTTTCGTTCAACGGTGTGGGAATTCCCATAGCTGCCACCGGCCTTGTAGATCCGATATGGGCAATGATAGCGATGGCACTCAGCGTCACTGCAGTACTCGCAAACTCGTTCATTGGAACATTGTTTGTGCGGGCGGGAGAGCGGGCCGATCGCGCGGCATCGGTCCATACGGTATCGCTCGATGTACCGTGGGCGGATTCCGAATCGTCGCTGGAAAGGGTGGTGGACGCGGTTTCCGATCTGGATGGTGTCCTTTCAGTGAGCGGGAGTATCGACAGAAGGGAGCTTACTGTACGTTATGAAGATGGGGACGGCAGATCGATAGAGCAACGTATCAGCAGTGCGGTGGATAACCGAAATTATTGATACGCAATCTCACGGCCGGTACTCTTCTCTGAAAGAGGCATGCAATTCGTTCAAGTGCTGTTCGCCCAATTCGGGTTTCTGTTCGTATGTCATGTATGTTCAGAGCAATCATGTCGCTGTTGTCCGGCATTATTCCAGGAAAGGCAGCTGTTCCCTTGCTGCCTTGAAGATTCCCGCTTTCCGTTCACTCGCAGGAACTTCTCCGGAGCGTTCCGAGCAGCCTTTAACCGAGCCGTCTCCTCTCCGAACTGCAGCCATCGCTGACAGCGTTTAACGGTAAACAGTCATAAATTGGAGGCAATTGACTCACTGCCTTATGGTTTCAGGCGCACATCACTGCGTTGGGGCGACAGTTATGCAGGTACTCTTCTTGGGGCTCACGGCTCACGTTGCAATACCACGACGTCAGCATTACGCCGGAACTCGTGATGAGTATGGCAATCAAACACATCGGGAACATGCCCTGTCATGCCGGTGGATTAGGTGATCCTGGACTTGCATATCTTACAATATATAGTATCCTTTATAGCGTACCTGATAATACCCTATCTGCGTGAGGCGGAACCGGCAATCGGGAATCCTTTGAATTTGCGTTCAGGAATCTGTTCTTTGTCACGCTTCTTGCAGCAGTGCTCGACACGCTGGTCGCGATACAGAAATTCGGATATTCCTCTTTTCCCTATCCGGCGCTCATATTTGCTTCAATCGGGGCATTTGTTGGAAGAAGGATTTTTAGGTTTCTGGCACCGGCCATGCGGTCGAACTTTGTTTTACGCCTCTACCTGTTTCTCCTGTTGTTTTTTAGTGCCGTTTCTTTGTACTATATCGTAACGGTCGTAATTTAGCTTAACGTTAATGAATTCTTTAACCCCTGACTCCCGCTATTTTGGGAAATCGAGAATCCTGCAGGAAGATCTGAGCAGGCTGAGATGATTGAAAAGAAAATAAATCTGAAGACCTGATCCAATGCCTGGCCCTAGGAACTATGGAATCCTGCGCCTCCGAAAACCTTGTGGTTGTGTATTCTGCACTACCGGAAGTTGCTGTTGCTCTCCAGAATTTGCCCACAAATTTACATAGCCGGTGGATTTGGAGACCGGATACGATCTGTCCCAGCTCCTCCGGGATGTGTGCTGGAGGAATTTCATACTTTGTTGGACCGATGCAAATCCCATCGATATGAATTTCCACCGGCAGTCACTTCTGCCTTGTTCATTGCAGAATGTGTCATCCTCTCATGCCTGAAGACCGGGGAATGCACTCGCGATTCTTTCAGCTTTGTCCCGAATGCCGGGGGTAACCGTCAGACACAAATAGTAATAATGTACTATAGTACTTATGGCCGAAACTCTTAAGGTCGATTTGGACAGTCAGCTGGTGAAGAAATTCAGGAAGAAGGCCATGGAGACTTACGGATACAGGAAGGGTTCGATGAAGAAGGCGATGGA
>DAHXLZ010000085.1 GCA_027365715.1 Methanomassiliicoccales archaeon
GCAGATTTGCTGCAAATATTTAGTGCAGCCAAGACATGCCCGAAGCGGGAGATTTTCAAAATCAGAGACCGCAAGAGAATTTTGAATATGAGGGCTGGTTCTCAACGAGCATTTTATTGGGAGCAAGGATAATCCTCGGGCTTTCAGTTTCGTGCGCTTTGAATTCGTTGTTTTCTTCACAGCACAGAATCATTGCGCAAGGAATCTCCTTCTCTCCGTCTCCTCTCTTTCGAAGAGGTCTCTTGCCCGTGCATCGGTACCCCATTCCACTAGTTTCTTCATTCCATGTTCAAATTTGATGAAACGGATGGTGCCGTAATCCCTTGTCAAACGCCCAATATCAGCGAAATCATGCCTGTTGTCTCCCGGCCTGAATTCTCCCGAGACGAAAGGCGCGATACTCAGACCGGCGGCTCTGTTCAAATGCATCACTGTGTCCATGAGTGAAACTGGTTTGCCGTTGCCCACATTGTATATGCCTTCACCCCTGGTAAGTGAGGCGACGTTCACGCGTGCGACATCCTCCACATACACATAATCCCTCATCTGCATCCCGTCCTCGAAGAGGTAGGGACGGTTACCACTCTTCATTCTTGAAAGGAATATGGCGATGACACCGGTATATGGATTGCTGAGGCTCTGTCTCGGACCATACACATTGAAGTATCGCAAGGCGACAGTCGGAATGCCCAGTGCATAGGAAAAATCGATTGCAAGCCTTTCAGCAGCATATTTCGAAAGTGCATATGGACTCAGGTTCTGGGGTGGCTTCTCTTCGGAAATGCCAACGGGGACAGTGTCGCTTCCGCAGGCTGGGCATTTGACCTCCCATTCCTTTCTCTTCATCTGCGACACGGGTCTCTGCCAGGGATGCTGTATTCCGTGAACAGAACACCTGTAAGCTCCCTCCCCGTAAAGGCTCTTGGATGACGCAACCACTATCTTCTCAATGCCGGACTTGAGTTTTGAATTGTGTATGAGGACATCAAACATCGTTGCTGTTCCGCCAGCATTGACATCCATGTACTTTCTTGCCTGCCAGAAGCTCTGTCCAACGCCGACCGCGCCGGCAAGATGTATGATTGCGTTGACATCCCTGAGCGCCCTGAGCCAGTATTTTCTATGCCTTATATCCCCGAGAATGTATTTTGCATGGGGGTTTTTATGTTTGGGCATTTTACCCATGTGCACCTGCCGTTCAAGATTGTCCAGGACAACGACATCATGCCCTTTGTCAACAAGCGTGTCGACTGTGTGACTCCCAATGAAGCCAAGGCCGCCGGTAACGAGGACTTTTGTCATATCTCCGGGTTAATGCAATGGCGTCACTATAAAGCAATCCCATGCCCCAGTTTGCTTAAATCAATTCGCAGATTTGCTGCAAATATTTAGTGCAGCCAAGACATGCCCGAAGCGGGAGATTTTCAAAATCAGAGACCGCAAGAGAATTTTGAATATGAGGGCTGGTATGCGTTATTACGCCGCGGCTCTGTGGATTATGTGCAACCTCGAACGACGGCACCAATCAAATCATGACGCCTTCGACTGGAAAAACTGGCGTTTGTGAAGTCATATTCGATATCGTGATCGAAACCGTGAACTCAACCTATTTTCTATCCGATCCAGCTCAATGGTTAACTTTGAATTTCATCTCCATGCCGCATCGCAAACAGTATTTCGACTTCAGCGGATTCATCGCCCCGCACCAGATGCACTTTCCAAGTGGATTGTCAAGGGCATCTCTATCCTCCCTGACTTCCACTCCATACGCCCTGAGTATTATCCTGTCCATATCCTTGCCTGACAGATGCACATAGGTCCTTGTCATGTCTGAACCATGAACCCATCCCATCTGAATTTCCAGCGGAGCATCCGCGATGTGCTCGGCGAGCAGTGTCGCCCTCGTATGCCTGAAGAGATGGGGATTGACCGTCTTTTCAATTCCTGCCCTTGCGGCAGCCCTCTTAACAACCTGCAACGACTGGTGGTAGTGCATTGGCGGCTGGTTTACGTCTCGAGGATTGGTGAACACGAACGCATCCTGGCCACGTCTTGCGCGGCGGGTCTCAATCCATTTCTTCAGAAACGGCACCGACGTGCCGAAGAGCCTCACTCTCCTTGTTCCTGTCTTACCGTTTACTATGAGGATAGCGCCATATTCATCGAATGTTACGTCCCTGACCTTCAATGTGAGTATTTCCGATATTCTGCAGCCGGAGTCGTAGAGCAGCGAAATCAGTGTTCTGTCCCTCAGTGTCCTGCACACCTTCACCATTCGTTCGAACTCGTCGGTTGTTATTATGCAGTCAGGCTTGTCGTGGCGCACACCCTTGAGCATCCTTATCCAGCCG
>DAHXLZ010000098.1 GCA_027365715.1 Methanomassiliicoccales archaeon
CCGGCGGTTCGCGTTTCTTCGAGACTGCTCGCCTTCCCTTCCGGGAGGTGTTGGCAACTCTCTCCACGCGCTCAATCCGGTCGGCATCGACTTCGGCCTCAACAGCATTGCCGCGCTGTCCACCGGGGAAACAGTTGAAACGCCAAGGCTGTTCCGCCGCTCTGAGAGGAGTCTCGCACGTGCACAGAGGAAGCTGTCACGGAAGGTGAAGGGTTCGAACAACTGGCACAAACAGAAGATTGTTGTGCAGCGGTGCCATGCAAAGGTCAGTAACCAGCGCAGGGACTTTGCACACAAGCTCACAACAGGATGGGCAGAACAGTATGATCTCATTGCATTCGAGGACATGAACGTCAGCAGCATGGTTCACGGCAATTTAGCCAAATCCATATATGATGCAGGATGGGGAATGCTCAGGCAGATGTGTGCATACAAGCAGAGGAACCGCAGCCACAGGTATGTCGAAATACCTGCAGATAACACCACTCAGGAATGTTCAGTGTGCGGCAGGCTCGCAGACCCGCCGCTCACACTCAAAGACAGGGTATACAGATGCTCATGCGGACACACTGAGGATCGTGATGTCAATGCATCAGGAAACATCCTCGCCAGAGCACTGAATGCAGTAGGGCAGGGCATGCCCGAATTAACGCGCGCGGAGAGAGTTGCCAACACCTCCCGGAAGGGAAGGCGAGCAGTCTCGAAGAATCGTGAACCGCCGGTACCTTGGGAGTTGCATTTTAATGTCCGCCGGAAGCCTCCGAATTTATTCGGAGGAGGATGTCACGCCTTCACATATGCTGCCGTGTTGCAATGATTGACAGAAAGAAGATGCAGGGAATAGTCTCGGGGTATGATGCCGGGGGAATTACTGTAGGTGTGATGGGTTCCCATTCGGCGATAGATGTGCTGGATGGCGCATCGCAGGAATCCCTCAGATCTGTGGCGGTGCTTCAGAAGGGGCGTGATGCAGTATATTCCAGATATCTTCGCAGGATCGGCGTAAGCAACGGAAAGGCACGCAGGGGAATCGTTGACAATTTCATCACGCTTTCGAAATTCTCAGACATTCTTTCGGAAGCGAATATGAAAATGCTGAGAGAGAGTAACGCTGTATTTGTTCCAAACCGGTCATTTACATCCTACTGTAATGTTGGCGATGTGGAAGACAATTTTTCGGTGCCTCTCTTCGGTTCAAGGAATCTGCTCAGAAGCGAGGAAAGAGAGGAGAAGGAAAACTATTACACACTCCTGGAAAAGGCAGGACTCCCTTACCCGGAGAAGATAGATTCACCAGGAGACATCAAACTGCTGTCCATAGTGAAATTGCATCATGCACGGAAGAAGCTGGAGAGAGGATTCTTCACAGCATCAAACAGTGAAGAATATTCAAAAAAATCACGCGCGCTGCTACGCGCCGGTGTCATCGATCAGGAGACGCTGGATCATGCCAGGATTGAACGCTATGTCATAGGTCCTGTTTTCAATTTGGATTTCTTCTATTCGCCGCTCGAGGATGAGGGAGAAAAGCTCGAACTGCTGGGCATCGACTGGAGATTCGAGTCCTCGCTCGATGGTCACGTCCGTCTGCCTGCTGACCAGCAGCTTTCACTGGTCGACTCGCAGAAAATACCCGAGTACACTGTCGTGGGTCACAACAGTGCAACACTCAGGGAATCGCTGCTGGACAGAGCTTTTGAGCTGGGTGAAAAATACGTTTCTGCCACCGGGAAGTATTTTGCTCCCGGCATCATAGGCCCGTTCACGCTCCAGACCTGTGTTGACAAGGACATGAATTTCTTCATTTACGACGTGGCACCAAGGATTGGTGGCGGAACCAACGTGCATACGTGGTCTGGTCATCCTTACGGCAATTTACTGTATAATACAAATGTGAGCACGGGCCGGAGGATAGCCATGGAAATCAGGCGTGCTTCCGCTGAAGGAAGACTGAAGGAAATTGTCACGTGAGCCCAGACTTTTCCTCATTGACTTCTGTCAAATGTTCATCAACAAACCCCGGGCGTACGATTCTGTCCCTCAACAACCTTTATTAAGTGGTAGCATTTAGTCCGGAAAAAGTTGTCTTCGAAGACCAGTACGGTTAGTGTCATTGACAGCAGTCGTACTCGAGGCATTCGGAGGAAGTATTAATGGAAAGCAGAGCACTAAAAAAGACCATGTCAATTCTGCTCGTGGTGGTACTGGTCGTATCATCGCTGGCGATGATATGGTCGGCATCAGCAGGCACAGCAACCGGCAAATCGAGCCAGACACTATCTGTGGCGGCCCCGAACGGCGGGTCGAACGGCTACATTTTTCAGGTTACAGTGCTGGGCACCACTACTGGTGCAGTATTTTCGTCTCTTACCAATGCGAACGTGACTGTGACCAATACACATTACCCGTCTCAATCGTTCAAGCTCAATTTCAGCAGCTCAACCGGTTATTCCATAGTCGGAGGTTCTGCGGGTCTGGAACCGGGATATTACCGGGTCAACGCGTCAGCGCCGGGATATTTTACCGGCACAATACCGCAACCGATCAGGTTCAGCAACACAGCAAGCGTCAGCAACCAGATTATTCTTTACAAAATCAAACCTGCCGGTACGACGGTTACCGTGACTGTAAACGGGGCGGTTGCAGGCAGCCTTGACAAAGCATATGTGGAGTTCGTGGAAACCGGATTTGTATACGGCAATTCATTCGGTGAAGGAAATCAGGTGTTATATTCAGGGTACACAAACAGCTCCGGAGCAGTTTCCCTTGTTGTTAACAACTCATACAATTACACAGTGATTGCGAGCATAAATAACACCAATTCCTCATACGCTTCCAGCAACGAATTCTTCGCTCCCTCATACGCAGCGCTCTCATCTCCAACAGCCACATCGGTAACCATTTCCCTGCCGTCTGCTGTTGTGGTCCAGGCCAGCGTGAAGACATCTTCAGGAATAGTTCCTTCGGATGTAGTGGGATATATGCTCGCTTACGCAAGTACTTCCACACCAGTGCAGACCAGGCTTTTCGCGGCGAATGTTGTATCGGGCTTCGCGACATTCTATGTGCCGGCAGGGAACTATGTCATTGCCCTGAACGCAACGGGTCAGGCATCCTATATAAGCAACGTCACAATTCCATCGGCCATTTCCTATGGCCTCGGAACGATAACCCTCCACAGTAAATTTTCTCCATCCGCGCCACTGTCCTCAACCGCAATCTCATATTCCGCCTCTGCTCCAAACTGGCGGGACCTCAACATAACATACAGCCAGGCACTCGATGCGGGAAGCTCAGTCCCGGGCCTGCCATATTCTTATGTTCCCAGTGCCAGGATGCAATTCGCACTGGCGTTCAACGGAGGCTATCCTGAAATTAACAGCTCGGCTGCAGTTCAGACTGCCATAAAGGCGCTTGGTCCGGAATACACTACAACATACAATCTCTGGTCTGTCAACTCATCCGCATACCTGAGCAATGCGACCGCGTTCTCGCTGTCAATGCCGGGGTTCGGTCCTGGTTTCGTCAACAGTTCTGCTTCAGTCTCTATAGTATCCGCAGACTCGTACACAACGCTATCTGCCACCCTTCCAGCCAATACGACATCATATTCCGCTGCATTCATTGCACCATTCAATACAACCGAAATGCAGTTTATCGGCACAATTTCTCTACCGCCCGGTTTTGAACTCTCATCGAATTCAACTAATGTGCCAAGCGGAGACGTCGTTGTTACCGGTCATACAACCGTTACTGTTTACACAACCGTCACCGGTACCGGTTCAGCAACAGTTTCAATGACGCTGAAGACGGGCCAGATACCTGTTGTAAAGGCAGCCGCAGTAACCGGCGCAAATTCGTACGCGTACATGAAGAACGGTGCGGTACAGTATTACATCATCAGGTCAATGACTCCAATAAACTATACGGCGCAGGGCTCATACGATCCGTCTGGTGGCCCGCTCTCTTACTCATGGCACTGGAACAGCACAAATTACAGCTCTTCATTCACAAATGCATCGACAACCGTTGTATTGCACAAATACGCGATAAACTACACAGCGCCTGGTGTGCTGATTAACATAACGCTGACTGCAACGACTGTTACCGGACAGAAGGCAAGTACCACGATGTCTGTCAGGATTGCAAATGACACAACGCTCACTGCGTCCATAACAGCTGTCGGCAAGACACAGGCTTCGGGCAGGATATATGCAAGCCAGGATGTCATGCTCACAGTGAACGGTCTGAAGTCGAAAGCATCGATAAGCCCCGGTGACAATCAGGGAATTATCGTATCGTACAACTTCACATGGGGAGACGGAGCCAAAAACTACACTGCTGTAGCAAACACACAGTCCAACCTCAATGCATCTCATTCCTATTCAAGGGCAGGCAACTTCACACTCAATCTGACAGTTACGGATGAAGTTGGCTACACCGCGCTGACGAGTGTAACAGTACAGGTCAACAAAACGCTCAAGCCGGTGGTGTCATTCATAGTCCGCAACAGCAAGTGGGTTTCTGCAGCAGGTGCTGTACAGGAGAATACAACAGTCCATTTCAATGCATCCGCCACAACTGATCCGAATTACAACAATTCACTCCTTCAGTTCCAGTGGAACTTCGGGGACGCTCACAACACGACAAACGCGACCACAAAGGGAAACATCAGCTATGAACGATACGTCAACCTTACAGGCGCACAGGGCGGCATGAATGTTTCACACATTTACACTGCGATAAGCAGCACTCCGCTGACCGTAAATCTGACCGTTGTAGACCCTGCCGGAAACAAGGCAAGCTACACCTATGCACTCACCGTCACTTCCGAACCCAGGCCCGACCTGCGCGTCATTAATGTGACGTTCAGTCCCAAGTCGTTCATACAGGGAACACCGGGCAAAATCACCGTTTCAATCATCAACATAGGCAACTCAAATGCAACCTCTCCAAAGGTAACGCTTTCTGCAATCGCTGCCCAGAGCGGCGCAACGACAAAGATTGGTGTGATCACTCAATTCTATAATGGGACAAACACGACCGCGGTAACAGTAATAAAGGCAAACGAAACTGTGCACGGATCACTCCACTGGTCACCGGCAACATTCGGCAACTTCACTGTGAAGGCGGTAACATCTGCAACTTATCAGCTGACTTCGGCACTGGATAATTCGGCCACTCAGCCGGTCAGTGTCAGCCAGTCGCAGCTGCAGGTCTATGCGCTGTATGGCGGGATTGTGATTATAATCGTCGGCATAATAGCCGCTATCGCACTGCGCAGAAGGATGCCAAAGAGAGGCTACGACAAGGGCAGGGACCAGCGCAAGGGCAAGTAATTGCACCTGTGGAAAAAGCTTCCACCAAACCTCTTACCTTTCACACTTTTCGTTATTCAACTATCGGGGCGTTTCATTTTCCGGCTTTTCCGTTACATGGATTCGGGTGCTTCTATGCCCAGGCAGCCGAGTGATATTTTCAGCACCTGCCTCGTCGCGTCTACAAGCGCGAGTCTGCTCTCCCTGACACCTTCGGGAGCCTTCAGAACAGAAACAAGGCGGTAAAACTGGTTGAAGAGCGATGCGAGTTCATGCGAATAAACTGCGATTCTGTGTACTCCCATTGATCTTGAAACATCCCTGAGAATTGAAGGGAAAAGAGCCAGCTGCTTGCACAGAGCAAGTTCGGCATCCTCTGTGTAACGGACAGCCGGTGCATCCCATTTTCCTGCCTTCTCGAGTATGCTGCATGCCCGTGCATGGGCATACTGCACAAACGGAGCACTGTTGCCTTCAAAGTTCAGTGCCTCTTCCCATCTGAAGACCACCTTCTTTTCAGCCTGCAGCCTGACGATGTTGTAGCGTAGCGCACCAACACCCACCATCGAGGCAATCTTTGTTGCCTCCTCATCCGAAATATCGGCACTGGAACAGCACAAATTACAGCTCTTCATTCACAAATGCATCGACAACCGTTGTATTGCACAAATACGCGATAAACTACACAGCGCCTGGTGTGCTGATTAACATAACGCTGACTGCA
>DAHXLZ010000126.1 GCA_027365715.1 Methanomassiliicoccales archaeon
TCATACGCGCTCACACACGCCTTTCTCAGATCCGTTGCGGATGAAACATAGTCCCTCGAACGGTTGTAAATGGCGTTGACCTTCCTGCCCATTCCGTCGACCCAGATGTTCAGTCCGGTCTTTCCGAGAATCATGAGCAACTCCTGTGTTCTTCCGACCGCAAACGCAGGCAGTATGGCCTGTCCGCCCCTGCCTACAATCTCATTAACTCTGTCCACGAGCTCGCTCTCTGTCTTCTTCCTGTCAGGATGCTCCCTTCCTGCGTATGTGGATTCCACTACCATGACATCGGTCTTGACATCCTCTGCTCCGTGAACGAGCCGTGTTTCCGCAGTGTGTATGTCACCAGTAAAGAGCACGTTTCTGTCTGCCCTTATCTCATGCATGGCCGCGCCGGGAATATGACCTGCCATTCGAGGAATGAATTCCGTTCCGCCGATTTCAAAGGCATGACCAAATCTCTCTACCTGGAAGAGCTTCATAGCGTCGTCGACATCTCCCGGCTCGTATGGCTCTGGAAAGCCTTCCATTTTTGCCACTTTTATACTGTCAAGCATCAGCAGTCTGCCGACGTCCTTTGTTGGCATGGTGCCGTGGACCTTCACCGGATAACGCGAGGTGAGCCACGGAATCATGCCCGAGTGGTCCACATGGGCATGCGTGAGCACTATCTCGTCCACCGGAGGGGCCTGAAGGGGATATATCGGCGGATCCCTCGGAATCAGACCATAGTCAAACATTACCTTTCCAAAACCGTCTTCCAGCATTACCGCTAGGCCGCCGACTTCATCGGCGCCTCCAAAAAATGTAAACTTCAAAGAACATTCACCCGCACACACGAAACCTGTAATTGCATTACCAATATGGTTTTCAATTGCACTGTACCGTTATTTTCGATTGTAGGTTACCTCAATTGATATATGAACGTTTGGTAGAGTTTTCGATCGCCCTGCGGAAATTCGGCGCTTACCGTCTCATACGGGGGTCCAGTATGTCCCTCAGACCATCTCCGAGAAGATTGAGGCCGAGTGAGTAAAGCAGTATAGCGAGTCCGGGAACAACGAAAGTCCAAGGGTACTGGAGCGCTCCGGTGATACCGACGCTTTTGTACTGGAAGTATGTGGCCAGGTTTCCCCATTCCGGAAGATAAATGAAATTAATGCCAATGTTAATGTAGTCGAGAGCCGCGAGCAGCAGCACCACCGAGCCGACATCGAGTGACATCTGGACAAAAACAGGGTAGATTGAATTGGGTATAATGTGCCTGAACACAACCCTCAGAGTACGTGCTCCTGAAGCTCTTGCTGCCTCCACGTACTTCAATTCCCTGACAGACAGGACCTGCCCCCGGACAAGCCTTGCATATGTCGGCCACCAGATCAGGATGAGTGAAAGAACAAGCAGCGTGATAACGCCGCCCGGGACATGGCTGAAGTCCTCACGGAACACCACAATCATTGCGATTGCAAGCACTATGAAGGGTATTGAAAAGAAGATGTCGGTAACACGCATCAGTACGTCGTCAATCAGGCCGCCCTTGTACCCGGCAAACGCCCCGAGCAGTATTCCAATCGTCGCACCGGTGAGAACCACAGCCAGTGAAATGCCCAGGTCGACTCTGGCCGCTTTTATTATCGCGGTAAACAGGTTAACGCCAAAATATGTTGTGCCGAGGGGATATCTCCATGTCTGGAACCATGGAATAAAATGGTCCAGAAGATGTCTGTTTGAATTCAGAACATAAGGGTTGCCTGAAGTCAGCACAGGTGAAAAAATCGCGAGAAACGCGAAGAAGGATGTCATGATGAGTCCGGCGAGCGCCAGCGGGCTCTGTTTGAAATAGTAAAACTGCCGCCTGAACTGCGCAATCCTCGGCAGCAGGCTGCTGGGTTTCAGTCTCTGTTTTTTCCCAAAAGCGGTAGTCATTGATTATCCCCTCAGCCCAGCCTCACTCTCGGATCGAGATATGCGTAAACGATGTCGACTATAAGGTTTGCGACCACTATAATTATGGCGAACACAAAAACCGATGCCATAATCGACGCAAAATCGTCAACAATGGCGGCCTCGGCAAGCCAGTAACCTATACCGGGCCATGAAAATATGTCCTCGGTTATAACGACGCCGCCCATGAGGGCGGCGAGCAGAAGGCCAAGTATGGTGACGGTGGCAGAATAGGCATTTCTCTTAACGTGCTTATTGATAACACGTTTCTGCGAGAGCCCTTTTGCCTTTGCTGTCCTGACGTAGTCCTGCCCCATTGCGTCAAGCATACTGGATCTTAGAAAACGCACTATCGCACCCATGCTCGTCAGGGCTACGGTGACTGCAGGCAGTATGATGTGCTCAATGCTGTTGAAGAAAGCGGGGAAGTCACCATAAATGAGAGTATCGAGAATGAGAAAACCTGTGGGTCGCGTGGTGAGTATCTGCGCACCCTGATGAACTACCCATGGCTCAAAATTTCCCTGCGGAGTGAAATAGTACGAAAAATTCAGCGCACCTGAAATTGAAGTTATTGGCACGTAAGGGGAAACAGCGAAAAGTATCAGAAGACCAAGCCAGAAAGTTGGCGTTGAGTAGCTTATCATTGCCCAAAGCCTTGAAGCATGATCCGGCAGCTTGTCCCTTTTGACCGCAGATATGACTCCAAGAGGGATTGAAAAAATGACAACGAGGATGATCGAAACAACAGCCAGCTCGATCGTATTTGGCAGACGTTCCTGCATCACCTGGAAAACCGGCCTGTATGTTCCGACGAGTATGTCAAATCCGCTGGTGAATCCCCAGTTGCCTGTGAGCAGCCCCTGCATGTAATAAATATACTGAAGGTAGACAGGAGCGGTCAGATGATATTCTGCAATTATGTGCGCCTTTACAGCAGGAGTTCTGATGCGGCCCATCAGCGAACTTATCCATAGCCCGATATTGACTCTTGTGAGCATGAAGGTGAATGCGGTAACGCCTAAAATTACAGGTATTAGAAGCAAAAGCCTTCTAATGATATAGGTGGTCATTTTCATTGTCGGAATCACTCACCTGCATTGCAATGCATTTTCTTCAGCCCTGCTGTGTGGCGTACCTTTTTGGGAGTATATAACCATTGATTCGATGGCGGCTGGAACCGCATAATCAGATTTGTCATGCGGACTCCCACCAGGGCTGCCAAAATCAAATATTATTCGAAACATTCTCCGGGCCACCAGCATCAACTGACTTCAGGAAGGGCATGCTCTTCAAAATGTTCGCCTGCCATGACGCTCGCCCTTTCTGCTGCTGCGATGATCCTTTTATCCATCCTGTGGACCAGATGACATGCGACCTGATGCCCTGAATTGTTCCACTCCATGAGTCTGGGCTCCTTGTCCTTGCATATCTGTTCTGCATAAGGGCATCTTGTTCTGAACCTGCAACCACTTGGAGGAGAGGCTGCACTTGGAACATCGCCTGAGAGGATTATTCTCTCACGTCTGAGGAGAGGGTCAGGTATAGGAATCGCTGAAATCAGGGCCTGCGTGTAAGGATGGAGAGGATGAATGAACAGCTCTTCCGTTTCAGACACCTCAACAATCTTGCCTAGATACATCACCAGTACCCTGTTGCACATAGCCCTGATAACACTCAGATGATGTGAAATGAAGAGGTATGACATGCTGTTCTTCGTTTGAAGATTCCTGAGCAGATTGAGTATCTGAGCCTGTACAGAGACATCAAGGGCCGATGTGGGCTCGTCGAGAACAATGAATTTTGGATCCAGCGCCAGAGCCCTTGCGACGCATATCCTCTGCCGCTGTCCGCCGCTGAATTCGTGCGGAAAACGATAGAGATGTTCTTCATTGAGCCCGACGTCCGCAATAAGCGAGGAGACACGCTCACTTATCTCCTCCCTTGTCCCCTGCCCATGTACGCGCAGGGGTTCTGCAAGAATCTCCTTAACCAGCATCCGGGGGTCAAGGGAAGCAAACGGATCCTGAAAAACAATCTGCATTGTCTTACGCATATCTCTGAGATGTTTTCCTCTTGCTTTGAAAATGGAATAGTCCTTTGCAATACCGGCAATTTTCGCAATTATCTTTTCATCGCTTCCGGTGTCCCGGCCCTCGCTCTCGAGAGAACTGTACAGGGACTCAATTTCCATTGAAACATCAGCGGGTGCGTTGACAAAAGCCTGACCGGATGTCGGCTCAAGCAGTCTCAGTACAGTTCTGCCTGTCGTTGTTTTACCGCATCCGCTTTCACCCACAAGGCCAACTGTCTCACCCCGGTGTATCTGAAATGAGATGTCATCTACAGCGTGAACATAGCCTATGCTCCTGGACATTACTCCCGCCTTGATGGGGAAAAGCTGTTTCAGGTGCCTGACGTCCATATACAGGCTGCCGCTATTGATTGGTATCACCGCCAAACAGGAAGCAGCTGACGGTATGCCCCTTCGTTACTTCGATTGATACGGGTAAATTGGCCCTGCATACATCCATCACGTATGGACATCTGGGATGAAACCTGCAGCCTGAAGGCGGTTTCAGAAGATTCGGAACAGTGCCGGAGATGGAAGTGAGTTTCTTCCCGGGCATATCGAGGCGCGGTATCGCGGAAAGCAGCCCCTTGGTATAAGGGTGCAAAGGATTTTTGAATATCTCAGTTACGGTGCCGGTCTCGGCAACAAGGCCCGCATACATAACAGCCACCCGATCGCAAACTTCGGAGATTACGCCAAGATCATGAGTTATGAGCATTATTGATGCATTGGTGGTTTTTTTAAGCCGTTTCATCAGATCCAGAATCTGAGCCTGTATTGTGACATCGAGAGCCGTCGTGGGTTCATCAGCTATCAGCAGAGAGGGGTTGCATGAGAGTGCCATGGATATCATAACACGCTGCTGCATTCCGCCGCTCAATTCGTGCGGATAGCTGCTCAGCACTTTATGTGCATCCTGAATGCTGACCTGCTTGAGGAGTTCTTCGACCCATAATGAAGTTTCGACCTTAATGGTTTTATCACTTGCTCTTTTCGCCACAAGGTTGAGTTTCTGCAGGAAAATCTTAAACTTGAATAATCTGATTTCTGAAGCCAGCACTTTCAGAGAGGCAAGATCGCTTCCTGCCAGTATTTCATTCCCTTCTCTCTTCATCTGCGAGTCCAATTCCTTTTCAAGTTCTAAAATGTGCTTTGCCTGCTTCGATATTGAACCTATTCCCGCAACCCGGAAAGCTTCCCTGACTCTCCTCCCTCTCTTCTGGCCCCTTGAAGTGACTATATCATATATCTGAATCTGCTGCCGGGATTCCTTCACAAAATTTGAAATTGTCTGTATCGCGGATTTTTTGAAATCATCACTCTGAACACCGGAGATATCAAAATCCTCAACAAGTTTCCTTATCGCTGTTTTGAAACCCGAAAGATCTGACTTCCCCTTACCAAGGATTGAATCTATGATTTCCGACTTCCTGTGCATCAGGAGCGCTTCACTCACCTGCCTGTCGACAGTCAAAACCGGATTGAGAGCCGTTGTCGGTTCCTGGAAAATCATCGAGATTTCCCTTCCCCTTATGCCCTGAAATATCCTCTCCGTGAGCCTCATAACCCTTCTGTTCCGTTTTATTTTGACGCGGCCGCTTTTCCTTTCAGCGTATGTGGCCTCATAAGGAAGATACCTGGTAAGATTTGCACCTTTGTAGATTATCTGGCCGGAAACGATTCTGCCCGGCGGATCCTGAATGAGTTTCATAACGGAAAATGCTGTGACACTCTTGCCGCATCCGGTTTCGCCGACAATACCCAGTGTCTCGCCTCTTTTCACATAGAGGCTGACCCCGTCAAGAGCCTTTACAGTACCGTCATACACAAAAAAATAAGTCCTCAGATCCTCATTCCTGAGGAGAATATCAGGATCCTGTTCTATAGAAACAGTCATAGCGGATGAAAAGGCACTATCTTATCGCCATATTTAATTATTTTGAGAAGGCAGCCAGCAAACATTCAGTCCCACTGAAGAAATTTGGACAGCGATAATTGAATTATCAGTGCACTTGTCAGTTCTAATGAAAATTAAAATTATAAAGTGTTTAATGAAAAGATTTGGTTGCACTGATTTGTGTTCTTACATCACTTGACTACCGGGAACAGTATCAGGAATGTAAGTGCTGCCGACGGTGAAGTAGACCATGCGAGTGATGATGGAGTTATCCACGACCTGTAGAAGACAATTCCTATTGGCTGGAATGTTCCAACTATCATGTCCAGTTTCGTTGACAGTAAGTCAGACAGATAGTAGTCGTGTGCCCTCTGGGCCGCGTTGAGTTCGCCTGCGCCTGCTGCACTTGCATTCCACATAGCGTTTATCATATTCCACTGATGCGGATTGGTGGTCTGATTGAAACCCGGTCCGGGCATCCATCCATCCGGGAATGAGTAGATTCCGAATGGCTGAACAAACGGTGCAGCGAAGTCTGTGGGGTCAGGATAGTCTGCAATCCAGCCCAGGAAGTACAGCGGGAGCGGATTCTGGGCGCTTGGAACTGCGGTAGCTGAAAGCAGTGTTGCAAAGTTGATATCCTGCAGGAACGGCTTTACGGCGTTGTTGGTTGCATTCTCTATCGCAGGAACCCAGTAAGACTGTATCATCGCGTCCTGTATCGGACTGCCGGAAATTGAGAATATCGGGAAACTGATTGATCCGGCGGCTGCACTGGCGTATGGAGAGTGCTGCCAGTAATACTTCGCAAGCGACATGTTGTAGTAGGGGGCTGAGGAACTGTTAGATAGATTAGACGGATAGTCGGCAAGCCCATTCGGCAGGTAACCGGTCAGATTTGTCATGGTTGAAATACCACTATTCGTGCCCATTGATACATACTGGGCCTGATCGAACGCGTATGTAAAGGCTCTTCTCACGCTCAGGTTTCCGAAGAACGTCGACACCTGCCAGCTTCCGGGGGCGTTAGCTGCTGTTGTGCTTCCTGACGCATTTTCCCACAGCAGACTCGAAGCTGGGAAATTGACTTTTGTCGATGATAAGCTGTTCAGCGCAGTCACGTTGATCTGTGTGACGAAGAACCATGTAAACAGAGCAAGTTGTGGAGAGCTGATGGCACCTGCCTGTCCCGCGTGTATCATTTTCAGAACCTGCGGGAATGCACTTGGCGGATACGCACCTTCAGCGAAATCTGCGGCTCCCGTCTGGAATGCCACCTGGGCAACAGACTCAGATGTGTAGTAGTAAATTGTTATGCTTGGCTGCATAGCTGTCAGCGCTGGATAATCGATTGTCTGAGTGTAATTCTGGCTTGGGACGAACCTGATCATCTGTCCCGGAATTACTGCCTGGACAATGTACGGACCAGAGCCCATGGTTCCGAATTGAAGTTTTGTATTCCAGGAGGCAGCATTGCCGTACTGCTGGTAGTTGTAAAACGCAGAAGAGTCGGCTGCATTCGGAGCGAATGCACCTATGCCTGCACCGCTTGAGTTAGCCCATGCTGCATCCATAACGAAGCCGATAGGCTGCGTCAGAAGCTGCATGAAATAGACAGCCGAGCCGAACGAAGAATACTGAGGTACGGCGAGCCCCGAAGCAGCTGCAGTTGTCGAATTCTCAGATGTTCCGGATGACATATATGCGGAATTTGTGCCATTCAGAGGAGCCACGCCATACAGCGACTGATTTGTTGTCGGGAGTATGTGGAATGTTATCGATGTTGAGTTGTAGGTCATTGCGTGATCAACCCAGAACGGGCTCACATTGTACGGACCGTAAATCGAATCGCCTGGTATCAGGGCATGCGCAAGAAGCCATCCGGGCCTGCCAGGGTCGTTGGCAAACAGCAGTCCTCTGAGCACTGAAAAGTAGACGTCATAGGGAGTCACAGGCTGCCCGTTCGCAAACTTGGCGCTGGGATTAAGATTGAATGTGTAATTCACGTAGGTTACTTTGCTTATGGTCGAACTGGCAATCAGGCCATTGGTCAGTGTCGGGACAGTTGTTGCAAGGACCGGGATGAATGATGACGCACTGGTTCCCGGTGCATACTGGACCAGCGGCTGGTAAAGGTTGTAAATCGCTTCATAACTGACAGTGTCATAAGCGATGGCCGGGTCGAGTGTGGCAAACCCTCCGGGTATCCATGTTGCATCAACGATACCACTGTGTGTGGATGGTGTGCCGGAATGTCTTGGAGCAAACGAGCCCGCAGCGGCTGTCTGCACAAATGTCCATGTCGAATTGCTTGTTGAAGTGTTTGTCACTGCCGTAAGAGTCATGGCATATATGCCTGATGAAGACAGTGTCTTATTCAGGAAGTTGAC
Source organism: Methanomassiliicoccales archaeon (assembly GCA_027365715.1). The sequence continues at coordinate 8,306 of DAHXLZ010000126.1, forward strand.
GCCGTTTCCGATGTCTGTGGCGTTGAACTTAGGAGAACTCGTCGTGCCTATTGCGAAAGTCATCGACTGCAGACTCCAGCCGGATGTAATCGGGTAGCTGCCGTAACTCGATGGAAGAAGGCTAGATATGTTGATGTAACCACCCACAGCAACCACATTCGGGTAGCCTGCAGATAGGTTCTGGCTGTTTGCCGAGCTCCCTATAACCTGGATTGCAGCAGGGAACTGGTTTGCTATTGCCGTTGAAGTCACGCTCGGTGTTATTGATACAGGTACCAGATTCAGGCTGTTGTCGTAGAGAACATTGGATGTTGTAATAACCTTGTCAAACACCAGATAATTGCCCGGATAGGGATAAGTATACTGGATAGACAGTCCGGACGAGCCGGAGAATGTCTTAGTAACACCGTTTCCAAAATTCCATGTTACTGAGCTTATGGAAGATGAGGCAACCGTTGTACCCGAATAGAAAGTCACAGCCGTTCCCTGACTCGCAACGCTGTAACTTGCGTAGGAGGGCAGCGTTCCAGACTTAAGTTTTGCCGCAGGTTTCTGGATAGATAGATAAATTCCCAGACCGGCGACTATCAGTACAATTACGAGCACCACTGCAATTATTGCGGTTTTTGACCGACCGGCTGGCGGCGGCACTGCACCCTGTGAACTGACAGGGCCGGAACTTCCACCAGAAGGGGTATTCGCAGATGCACTAAGTGCCGAAAATAGCTTTACGTTCATTTTCATTCTACTCCCTTGATTTACACAATCAAGTTTAATCTCGATTATACTTAAGCGATTTAAAGCTTACTGATGGCGAGCATGCCACTTTTTATGACGATTCTGATGCTTAGGATGAGCGTTTTCTGCGAAGTACGTGCACAACGAAAAACAACAGTGCACATAATCCGCTGTTAATTGAGACTTGGTTAAAGACGGTGCAGATGAGTGCTGAATGTGAATCGACGGGGCCGGTGCACCGCGAGAGCATGAATTCCGTTGCAGGAGCCAAACTGTTCACAATTCACTGGCCCGTAATTTGCAGAACGCGCCCTCAAATATTATAACCGGTCAGCCACTATCAAGCTCAGGAATAAAATGGACATCATCACAGCAATGCTGCTGCTGCTTGGACTTGGACTGGTTCTTGGCCAGCTGTTCGAGTACTTCAGGGTAGCTGCAATTGTCGGTGAAATTATTGGTGGAATATTGCTCGGGCCGGCAGTGTTCAATATCGTCAGACCAGATGCGATACTCTTCAGTATATCGGAAATTTCGCTTTTCTTCATCGTGCTGCTGCTCGGCATAGAAATGACGATGGAACTGCTGAGGAAGCCCTATCGCAAAGCCCTGCCGCTGACAATGACCAGTTTCGTGGTTCCCGTAATCATGATGACATTTCTGCTCTACTTTGTCCTTGGAAACAGTTTAAGCTCATCGCTGATTGTTTCCATCTCAATCGGCGTTCCATCGATATCAATAGTGTCCATACTGGTGAGAAATTATGGCCTTCTGCAGAAGGAAGGTGGGCTGGCGATCCTTTCAAGCGTGGTCATATCAGACCTCATGGCCTTTCTTCTTCTGTCGGCGTTTCTTGGCACGGGACAGGTTATGCCGGAAGTGGTGGTTTTCATCATCTTCATTGGCATAATGTTCTACCTTGACAGGCTCATCACCAGTAATTCCGCGGTGCTGATAAGAGCGTTCGAACGGTTGCACGCCTTGTCACAGGGTGAAAAAATTATTTTTGGCGCCATAATCTTCGGCGGACTCCTGGTTTCATCGTTCTTCCAGCTTATAGGGATAACATATGTTCTCGGTGCCTTCTTCTCAGGAATGCTGATAAGTGAAGTGGTCGTTGGCAAGGATCTGCTTGGCATCATAACAAGGACGCTCAACAGGATGAACGACAGTTTTTTCATACCCGTGTATTTCACAATCGCAGGACTCAATATACTCATTCCTGGAACCAACTACATTGTTACTCTGATAGCCCTCCTTCTCCTGACCGGTATAGTCAGTGCTTTCCTGAATTTCAGGATGAGTAAAAGGCTCTCGATGGATATCAGCCCCGGTAGCACTGCCGGTTTTCTTGGAGCGAGGGGAGCCGTTGGTGTTGTGATAGCCAGTACCGCACTGAGCTACTCACTCATAAACCACGAAATGTATTCAGTAATACTGTTCGGCACGATCGCTATGTCTTCATTCTTCCCGCTGATGATAAAAGAATCAAGAAGAACCAAAAAAACTGAGCCCGGGTCCGCGCGGTGAATCTCCGAGGTGTATTGCAGAAACTCAAACTGCATACATGGTGAAACCATTGGATTTCAGTGCCGTAGAATTCTGCTCATTTGCAACGCGCTGCGAAGTGACTTCGTAATTCAATATTTCCTTCATATCATAATGCAGGAAATCCGCGAGTTTCTCAAGCCGGTCATAAGGAAATGGCTGCCTGCCAACAAGTATCTGCCGCAGCGGCCAGGCCGGGTGTATCCTGGAACGGTAGCCTATAACCCTGGCAAGTCTGTTGATGCCGTCTGCTTTCTCTATACCTTCGCGTATCAAACCGATACGGAAACGTGCGAGCAGCCAGATCTTTTTCCTCTGCATCTTTGGCACCGATATAATCATCTCAGCGATCGTATTTAAGACGTTGCATGAGCGTGACTCAGAACCGCAGACACCCGACGAAATCCGGGATAAATAAGGATGTGGTGGTCTGAGGTAATGAGAGCATTGCGAGTCATGACATATTCCCACCCCTGAAGGGTGTGGGCATCCTGCTTCAGCGCCGAAGCCTGCCGTGCCCTTGTGGACACAGCTGAGGTTTCGACTCTGCGGGCGTTTTCAAGTTCGGATGCGTCCCATCCTACTCTTCTCAATATGTTGAGCGATGCGTTGAAATCCCTGTCTGCAGGCAGTCCACAGTTTGTACACCAGTGAACACGCTCTGACAGTGTTTTTCTCACAACCACTCCGCACTGTGAGCATTCCTGTGATGTGCCACGCGGGTCAACGAGTTCCACTCTCTTACCAGCTTCTTCCGCTTTGTAAGTGCAGAACTCGATGAGCTTCCCTTCTGTTTACTGCTCAGTGCTCTCTGTTCTGTTTTCAATTTCACCATAGAGTTTTTCAATGACTTCGGCGGCTCAATGGTGTCGCCGCCGCTCGTCACTGCAGGGTGTATCAGTCCGACATCGACACCGATGGCTGTCCTGATTTCAACAGGCTGTCTGTCAGCCATGCCGGATGTGAACACAGCCCACCAGTCGCCTGCACTATCACGTTTGACTGTGCACGTCTTCACGGTGCCTTCAACCCGCCTGTGCAGCCTGATTTTCACATTGCCGATTCCTGACAGACGGACGCGATTGTTCTGTATGCTGAAACCACTCTGCGGATACGTCAGCGAACTGTACCTGTCAGCAGACTTGAAACGTGGAAACCCTGCCCTGACCTTCGAACCCGCATTCCGCTCTTTCACCCTTCTGAAGAAGTTTGCAAACGCCCTGTCGAGTCTGTGCAGCACGTCCTGCAGAACCTGTGAATGCACTGAACTGTATTCTACATTGTCTTCCTTCACAGCAGGCAGTTCGTTCTGCTGCATGCTGTAATTGACGCTGACACCGGCTCTGTATGCACCGATTCTCTGTTCAAGCGCTGCATTGTAGAGCGTGCGGCAGAGCTCCAGCTGGCTGTTGATGACGGCAGCCTGCCCGTCAGTCGGATAAATCCTGTATTTGAATGCTCTCTTCATTCACATTCCTGTTTGTTCGGCAACGTAATCATATTCGTATTATTATAGCTCGCTTTCATCCCACCGCTGAAGCATGTGGATTTCCCGCTCGCAATGTTAAAACTCTGATTCATTGTGCCCGGTTGAATGAATGTTTTCTCGAGATGGTGTGTACCTTCTCAATCTCCTTC
>DAHXLZ010000134.1 GCA_027365715.1 Methanomassiliicoccales archaeon
GAAGGAGACGATGGGCACAAGCTCAAAGCACTGGAGATGCGGGGAGCGACTCCAATTCAGTGCGAGGGACGGCTGGTGTGCCCGTTGCGGAGAGCGCATAGACAGGGATGTCAATGCCGCAATAAACATATCAAAGAAAGGACGCACACGGCTTGTGCGTTCAAAAGGCCCTTCAGCTGAAGCGATGAAGGGGAACCCGGAGGAAGAAAGGATGATTCCGGCAATCCCTGGAGCAGATGGGGGGAAGTCAACGAAAAGTTGACAGAGCCGTTACCGAATAAGCTCCAGGTGCACTGAAAGGTTGAGCATCATGTGTAGATTGTGTCCGATCTGAGCTGGTTCATATTCTTTCTGGATACTGCGGCAAGGTATCCGGACACCGGAACGATGCCTATTGCCAGTATGAATGCATCAAATATTGAACTGGACGGTTTCATTCCCAGTGTATATTGCGCATGCACGCTTCCTGAACTGGGAAACAGAACGATATAATATTGCGTGTTGGGAACGGTGCTTATCTGCACAGTTGTTACTCCACCCGCCGGCACAAAGTCGTTGCCGCCAGCCAGATTCGAGTCGAGGAGCAGACTTTCATTCGCGGACTGAGGCGTTGCACCGGAAGAAAGATAGTCGCCGACCGACACAACAGCAAATGTCAGATTGTTTCCACCCTGGTTGTTTATTGTAACCGATTGCACTGTGAAAAGGCCGAACACATTTCCTGTGGAAAAACTTGCAGTTGCGACAGGTCCTCCTGCCGCACCGTGCACGTTGAGGACCGGTATGAAATTCACAACGAAGAGGGAGATGACAAATAATGCTCCCAGAACAGCAGCGGCTGCAGAAGACCTGAATTCTCTTTTTGCTATCAGGAACATGACGCCTTTCCTCTTTCCATATTTCATGGCCAGCCTGAAGAAAAATATCCGTTCCACAGCAAGGACCAGGAATATGAAAATCGCGATCAAAACCACATTGTAGAGCGGAAAGTAAGGGGGTCGCAGGGAGAGGCCGTTAAGAAGCATTATCAGCATGGCGAAGAAAGCTATGAGGATGCCCTGTATGCCAAAAAGAAGTCTTCGCGTTCTCAGTATGCGGAAGAGACGGGGATCATTCTCCAGATCTCTTGCTTTCATCACCCATCACATTTTTGTAGACTTTTTATATATGTTTCTGAGCGGTTATCAGAACAGCCTTTCCTGTTCTCACATCATTTCCCCAGTCCAAGCCTGACCTGTCTCCTCAGAATCAGGAATAATGCCAGATTGACAGGAATCACGTTCAAACCCTCGATTATATGCACAGAATCACCCCCGACAGGAGCAGCATCAAAGGAGTTACCCGATTGAACAGGGACGACATCATCACCCAGCTGCGGCAAGGCATCTATAAGGGGGTTGAACGAATCCAGACGATCCCTTGTCAGAGAGACGACCTTGAGGCCCGTTTTGCCGTGAAGTGATCCTGGTACGCGGATAAGCCTGTGAGTATCGCTGGTTACAGGTTCATCCGTCTGTCCCGCCCTGGTATCAATCATGCGTTTTCTGACGGCTTCCAAGAACGCTGTGTTGTCGTCTCTCTTTCCGGATTTGTCGAATATGTCTGCAAGTCCCGTTCTGAGAATCATTTCTCTGCCGCCGCCGATCAGTCTGGCGGCCATCCTTCTCGCCTGTTTCTCACCGATACCCGCAGATACCAGAGTTGAGAAGGCGCGTTCCTCGTCATCCATTTCACCAAGAAGGGAGCGGAGAACCTCAGCAGTTTTGCCATACCATCCCCCGTCATCTTCTGAAGGCATTTTCCTCCTGGTAATTTTTTTCCTCCTCTCCTCATCCGTTCCAACTATCTCTGTCTTCAGCAGCAGTCCCATATCCAGTTCAGCTGCAGTTATGTAGTCTACAATTTCCCTTCTCTCATGACTTCCCAGCATTCGCACCCTTTCGCTGTAAACGTGTATGTGGTAACCCCTTCCTCCCGAGAACACTATTTCAGTCTCATCCTCATCAAAGCCTAGGTCAGAAATCACAAAATCATCATAGAGGTGTATCATCACCTCCTTTACCCTCGCCAGCATCTTTTCATAGGGAAGCTTTTCGGAGCCTGTGACATGGTCGGCATCCAGGTCAAATATCAGGTCTGCACCCTGCCATCCCTTCTCAGCCATAGTATGCGCGTTGGGATCGTTGTAATAGGCTACAGAATAATATGCATGGGACGGCGCCCTCGATGAAAGATAATACTGAAGCTCTTCCGCCGTTCCGAAGCCAACATGCCTGTGGACAAATCCCCTGTCGAAAAACATGAAACCAAACTCTCTCGATTTCATGTCGGGGAGTGGAGGGATTGCATTGTTTCTGTAATAGTTGGAGAACCTCTCCTTTGCGAAAATAAGCTCCGGTGGAGTCTCTTCTGCCAGCAGGATCGCCCTGAGCATGAAAGAAGGGAGCATGATAAAAGGATAATTGCCGGCGAGCCGACAGTCTCCATCATTGAGCTGTCTTTGCAGACAGCTGCCGGTACCGTTCAATGACCTTCTCCAGGCCATCGCGAAGCTGCGTCTTCGGTTTCCAGCCGAGCAACTGGTAAGCCTTCCTTATGTCAGGCCGCCTTCGAACGGGGTCGTCACCAGGCATATCCTGAAAAACAATCTTGCTCCTGGAGCCGGTCGCGTCTTTTATCATATTTGCGAGCTGCAGCATGCTCATTTCTCTGTCGCTTCCCAGATTCACCGGGCCGGCGTTTCTGAGGCCATCTTTGTCCATGAGGCTCATCAGCCCCTCGACCATGTCGTCAATATAACAGAAACAGCGCGTCTGCGAACCATCGCCGTTTACCGTTATTGGCCGTCCGGAAATCGCCTGAGAGACAAAGTTGGGCACAACTCTTCCGTCACCGGCCCTCATTGACGGTCCATACGTGTTGAATATCCTCGCTATTCTGACATCAATATCGTGCGTGTTGCCAAACACTGTCGTCATCATTTCAGAAAAGCGTTTTGATTCATCATAGCACGACCTGACTCCAACAGGATTGACGTTTCCCCAGTAGTCTTCCGACTGTGGATGCCTTGCCGGCTGCCCGTACACTTCTGATGTTGATGTAAAGAGGAAACGCGCGCTCTTTTCCTTCGCAAGCTGCAGGGCATGTACAGTCCCCACGGAACCGGTGAGTGCGATCTCGAGCGCATGAGTAATGAAATCCTTCGGCGAGGCCATGGAGGCGAGATGATAAATCCGGTCAATTCTTCCTTCGATATACAACGGCTCAGTTATGTCATGTTTTATGAACACCAACCTGTCGTTTGCCTCCAGTCTGGATATGTTGATCCTTCTTCCACTGGACAGATTGTCAACACAGACAACCCGGTCCCCTCTTTCAAGCAGTTTCTCACAGAGAGAATTGCCGATAAAACCAGCACCGCCTATTACTGCAACACGTGCCATCAGACATCACCAAGTTCCCTTTTCAGGCCTTTGCCATATTTCCTGCTCTTCAGCGTCAACTCGATATTCACCTTCATCCAGAGGAACATGTCACCAATGTCGTATCTTGTGCCTTCGAAGAGGTAACCATAAATCTTTTCCTTCTTCCCGAGCAGGGTAAGTGCATTGGTAAGCTGTATTTCACCGTTGCTGTCAGGCTCTGTGCTCTCTATGGCTCCGAATATTGCAGGTGTCAGCACGTACGTTCCGGTTATACCCATATCTGAAGGTGCTGTGGCCGGATCGGGCTTTTCTACGAGTTTTTTGATATCCACTGTTCTGCTGTCTATGAAATTTCCTTTAATAATTCCATAATCCTTTATTTTCTCACGTCTCACACGCTCCACTGCAATGACCGATGCATTGAACTTCCTGTGGACATTCATGAGCTGCTTTACTACGGGGATTTTTGATATGTTTATTGTATCCCCCAGCATCACTGCAAAACTCTCCTCCCCTATATGATGCCTGGCGCAGTAGACAGCATCGCCAAGTCCCTTCGGTGCCTTCTGCCGGATGTAATGCAGATTTGCCAGTGAAGTAATCTTCCTGATGCTGTCAAGTGCGCCACCATTCCCCCTTTCCTCCAGAATTCTTTCGAGCTCCGGCGAGGAGTCAAAATGATCCTCGATTGCACGTTTCTCTCTTCCCGTGACAATTATGATATCGTCTATTCCCGCACTCACCGCTTCCTCCACGACGTACTGTATCACAGGCTTATCCACAACTGGCAGCATCTCCTTCGGCTGAACCTTGGTCAGAGGCAGAAAGCGTGTGCCCATTCCTGCGGCTGGTATTATTGCCTTCAGCGAATCACCAGCATATCCCCTCGTAATTTTCCGTCTTCGTTATCCCCCTGCCATCCACTACGGGCCTGCTGCCGTAAAGTTCCGGGGCTGAAAACTCCTTCCATTCCGTCACCACAATCACAGAATCGGCTCTGTTGACAGCTGCAGCAGCAGATTCTGCGTACTCAATAGAGGGAAAGAGTTTTTTGAAGTTTTCCATGGCGGCAGGGTCAAATGCAACGACCTTCGCCCCCTTTTCTATCAGCGCCGTGACAACCCTGATCGATGGAGCATCCCTGATATCGTCTGATCCTGGTTTGAACGCAAGGCCAAGAACAGCAACCTTCCTGCCTGAAACTGTCCCCTTCTTTTCCAGCAGTTCAACAAGTTTGAGCGGCTGTTTTTCATTCTGTGAGAGGACAGCATCAATTATTGGTGTTTCCGCGCCGAGTTCTTTTGCCATGAATGAGATGGCCGACGCATCCTTCCTGAAGCAGCTCCCTCCAAATCCGGCGCCTGCATTCAGGAAATGGGAACCAATCCTCCTGTCCATACCGATCGCTTTTGCCACAACCCGTATATCCACTCCAATTTGTTTTGCAGCATTTCCAAGTTCGTTGATGAGTGCGACTCTGGCTGAAAGGAAGACGTTGGATGCATATTTGATCATCTCTGCTGTAGTGCAGTCCGTGAATACCATCGGCGCACCGAGTGGAGCATACAGCTTTTCCAGCGCGTTCTTCGTCTTCTCATCAAGATATCCGATGACCACCCTGTCAGGATGCATAAAATCATTGACTGCATCGCCCTCTTTAAGGAACTCAGGATTCATTCCAATACCGAAATCTCTGCCTGCCTTCTTTCCGCTGACTTTCTCAATGATTCCCCTGACAGTTTTCTCTGTCGTGCCTGGAAGGACGGTGCTCTTGACAATTACCATGTGATGGCCTTCCTTCTCTCTCAGCGACTTGCCAATCTCTTCGGAAACATTCTCTATGTAGTGTGCGTCCTGAGTTCCATCCAGCCTGGAAGGCGTTCCAACGCAGATGAATGTCATATCTGTTGAGTTCACCGCGCTGCCAAGGTTGGTTGTAGCCCTCAGACGATCGCTGCTGACGCCTTTTGACACAAGTGTCTCCAGATCCTTTTCATAAACAGTAGGAATCCCCGAATTGATCAGTCTCACCTTCTCCTCTATAACGTCAACGAGTGTAACTTCATTGCCGAGTGATGAAAAGCATGCGCCGGTGACAACCCCAACATAACCCGAACCGACCAATGACAGCTTCATGGTGATGGCATCAAGTCATTCAAATATAATATTTACACATTGATTTCAGTTATAACCGCGATCGTTTTTCTTCAAGACCATGAGGAAATGATCCCCAAGAGCCGAAAGTGGCCATCTCTTCCCAAGCCAGAAGTCAATCGCATTGAGTCTTTCTGAATTGTTTGAAAATTTCCTCGCGTAGGCATCTAAATCTGACGGAGGCAGAATCACTGGCACTCCGATTATTCTGTCCACTGTAAAGAAGCGGTCAAAAATCCTGGCAAACTCCGGAACACTGTAGGAATAAACATCAATGCAGAATCTGGAATCACCCTCTCGCACTGGCGTCCTGGTCCTTTTCATGATTCTTTTAAATCTGAAAGACAACCCGTACCCAATAATTTCTGAAAGGCAGTATCTGTTGTATATTCCGGTAACAAACTTTCCATTCTTTCCAAGCAGATCGTGCAGGGCTTCCGGTATTCCATTAAGCGTTTGTTCGCAATTGAGAGCACCATAGGTGGAATAGCACCCGTCAAAATTGCCCTCACCAAACTCCGAAACAAGAGATTCTATGTCGCTGGCCCTTATCTTCTTTGTAATGAGGTGATCACTCAGTCCTTCAGTGGCAGCTTTTTTCCTCACTATTTCAAGCATTGCCGAGGAAATGTCAACCGCCACAACATCGTGTCCCTCCTTCAGCAACGGCAACGTCTCCATTCCCGATCCACATCCTATCTCCAGGAGCTTTTTCGACCTGCAAAAAACATCTTTCATTAAAGTCAGCGAACGTTCTCTGAGAAGCATGTTGATGCTGTTGCCAGTTATGTGTTCATCATAATCATAGGCCACAGAATCAAATTCTGATTCTAACCACTTGTAGTATGTTTCCTTTCCTCTGGTCGCTGTAACGGATGGCGTGATCTTCACTACTCTTCCAGCCGGTGAAAACCATTGATTGAATTTTTCATCTCCATATTTCAAACGAAACATTTCGATGATATTCTCCCTTTTTTCACGATCGCTGACCAGCTCGGCACTGCCAGAAATAGTGTTTTCATCGTGCTTAATAATGGCCTCTCCCTTTCGGAGTATCTCAGAGGGCCACCTAGCATCGTGACTTGCAGACATCAGGTAGATGCAGCCATTGTTTCCGACATATGAAAGAACGATCCACCCCCTTATTGACGAAAGTTCAATCGTATCTTTTTCATCTGAGGTATCCATCAACATTGTGTGTCGCAACCCATACTGGGAGAGTATGTGTATAAACGTTAATGTTTGTTACAAGCTCAGTTTCATGCAAGCCAAACCCGATAATTTGCATAGTGGAGTTCGCTTATCATTTGCCTATTTTCTGATGGCCAAAACGGAAGACACCGTCAATCTTGGTTGAGCCAGATGTGGGTTTATGACATAATCTCTTGAAATTATTCTGACTCGATAGCCTATTGACTTTAATCTATTTCTCAAGTATCCATTCTCATTTATGTTTACGACTAATATTTGATTGAATCTTTTGATATTCCTATCAGAGGAAAATTTAAAAAATTCTTGCTCGCAACCCACACACACAACTTTCAGTACAGCATCGTCAAAATTAAATTCTTCAGCAAGGGCATCGATGCTTTTCACCTTTACTTCTGTGCCATTTACCACCTTCATCAATGGAAGACCCATTCTGTTCGATTCCATACTCCTTATCAACATTGTAGCTGGTTTCCCCCCTGCTTCGTTTAGCGTATTTATATTGGTCAGATTATTAATTCTGATATTCTCAAGGGCCAGATTATAAAAAAATCGATTGGGTTCGAGAGCTATTACATTTCTAGCTCCTCTAAGCGAGTAGAATATGGCTGTGTCGCCAATATTTGCGCCAATGTCAACGACGTCTCTACCTGATACGTCAAGCACATTGTATTTTGAGTCTATGCCAGCAAATTTATCGAGAAGCGAAAGCACATCTAGATAGGGTAAGGATCCGTAGTGAATCTTTAGTTCCCTGGCGTTATATTTGAATTTGACCTCGCTGGTAATCTGAAATGTTTGAAATTCAAACCCAGAAGAGAATAGTCTCATCAAGTGGTTTAGTATGAAAAAATCTTCTTCGCTTAATACTTCAAAATCTCTTCCCATAACGCTTACTTTGAAAGGTCTTCTCAAACCGCCCTTCCAAAGTAGAATGGGTATCAGGCTACTTAGGTCGGGCATTAATTCACTCAACACCTTTAGATTATGCCTGTCGAAAATCGGTTTAACCTTGGTTGTTAGAAGATGACCTATTTGCCACCTCATTTCGGCTTTCAAATGCAGCACCTTGATGAAACATCATTTCTATTCAGGATCTTTCTAACCGTGCCTGGGAATAATAAATACAAACACAGCAATGGAATTTTTAGATCCCAAATCCCAATTTCTCTTTGCGACATACTTTTCAAAAAGAAATTCATTACTTCTTTTCTTCCCATTCCAGGATTTGATATAAGGAGGTAGAACTTGAATTTCGTCTTGTAAACATACAAAGGTTTGAGCTTTGCCGTTCCCCCGCATTTTTGCAAAATTTTTTCAATTTCTCCGATGTCATTAACCATGCGGTCGGAAAGCCCTACCATTTTTCTCATAACAGTGAAAATATCATCTGTGGCGTTTGGAGAACCGTTTTGGTCATGGATCCTATATATTGTGTAAGTTGCTGTATCTAACGTTAACTCACCTTCCATGCAAATGGATTTGAAAAACAGTAGAGAAGCAAGGCCCATATTTATTAATTTTAAAGATCCTCCTAATTCCTGAATCAATTTCTTCCTAACGGCAATTGAACTCAAATTGAACGATGCGCCAGAATCCCAAATGTCCCACATTAATTCCTGCTTTTCATTGCCATAGCAACATTGATGGCTTCCTTCAATTGTTATTTCATAAGCGTTAGTAATCTCACATCTTTTCCGCCCTCCTTTTT
>DAHXLZ010000140.1 GCA_027365715.1 Methanomassiliicoccales archaeon
GCACATACTGCCCGGGATGCGGCAGTGTCGCAATCGGCAGATACGGGTTTGAAATAACATCATGGAATCTTGACGGCAGGAACAGGTGCATGAAGTGTTCCTACCAGCTTCCGGTCGTGGGAAGCCTGGGTGCAAACTACCGGCGAAAACGCTTCGAGTCTGTTTTCGACATTTCCATCAACTGAGCGGCCTGCGGCAGCTCGGCAGCGCTCGTCCCGGTTCCAGCGCCATTCAAAAAGTCAGTGCCGCAATCTGCAGCTCTTTACGGATGCATGTTTATAATCCATTATTGCAATACTCCGGTTATGAAAACACGTGTTTACCGCCTTTCAGTGACGTTCGAGGACAGTGTACCAGATATGCTGTAATTTCCTGATCCTGTACTTTCACTCTGTCCACCTCAACTCTCTTCCACACTAAGATATTTTCTCCCTGTCACCCACTCCTCATATATATCCATGAGTATGGACACCGTCAGTCGCAGCAGCGACTGCTCACACGGAAAGGCACCGACTTTCCGAGTCCTTCTCTTCAGTTCCAGATTTATGCGTTCGAGCATGTTTGTTGTGCGCAATCGCCTCCAGTACTGCCTTGGAAAGGCTGTGTAGTTGAATAGCGAGTCATGGTAGCGGTCGAGCATGTCGGCCGGCTTCTCCAGTCCCAGGGAGAGAAGCCTCTCCCTGAATGCAGGAATGGAATCGGGATTGTTCATGGCTGCCTTCATCTCATACGACACTTCGGGCCAATATTTCTTTGCCATTGTCTTCAGAAGGTTCCTCATGAAGTGAACCTGGCAGAGCTGCCAGGAAGCATCCGTGAACGAGTGCTGCACTGCCTGTATTATGCCTTTATGGCCGTCCGAGATGACCATCTTCACTCCATGAAGGCCTCTTGTCTTCAGTTAGTCGAAGTACCCTTCCCAGAGCAGCCCGTCTTCGCCGTCAGCTATCTTTGCACCGAGTATCTCCCTGTAACCGTCTGCCCGAATGCCTGCAACAACAAACAGCGCCTTGGAGACATATCTTGCTTCGTCCCTCACCTTGAAGTATGAAGCATCGACGATTAGGAATGCAATCTCATCATCGATTGGCCTGTCGAGGAACTGGTAAACAGCAACATCCAGTTCCTTCGCCATCCTTGACACTGTGGATGGCGATATGTTCTCCACACCCAGCTGCTCAACGATACTGCGCACATCCCTGGTGGCGACACCCTGGATGTACGATTCCATGATGACACTGGTAAGAGCATTCTCCACCCTGGAATATGTTTCGAAGACCTTTGTCCTGAAGGGGAATTCCCTCAGCTGTGGCTTGGACAGCTTCAGCAGTCCATGCCCTGTTGCGAGTCTTTCCCTGTATCCATTCCTGTGTGCTCTCCTTCCCTTTCCCCTTACGTATCTGCCTGCACCGGACTGCTGTTCCGTCTCATACTCCATGACCTGGTTGATAAACCATGTCATGAGCTCGCGCATTCCCTGTTCATTCCCTTCCAGATACTCAGTTATTAACCTGAATCCTGTGGTTGTTACCACTACAGTGCGAAGTTAAATGTCATAGCAGGCGTGAGCGATAATGAAAAGATGTTCGGCCAGATGGTTTTATCGCTGACGGACGACGAGATACAGAAACCGTCGAATGCAATCAGGAGGGGCGGCAGCCTCCTCTTTGCATGCGGAAGGACGGTGAAGGCTGCCGGCATGAGTGCCAGATATGTCGTGTACCAGAACCCGAAGACACGCGCAGACAACATCGCCGGTTTCCTTCATGCGCTCGAAGAGATGAGGGAGAAGCTCTCCGGATTCAGGGTGAACCGAAACAGGAACGCGTCGGCGCCCGAAACACAGGTCGGCAGGGCAATCAACGGCTTCGGCAGATACGGGTTTGAAATAACATCATGGAATCTTGACGGCAGGAACAGGTGCATGAAGTGTTCCTACCAGCTTCCGGTCGTGGGAAGCCTGGGTGCAAACTACCTGCGAAAACGCTTTGAATCCGTTTTTGACATTTCCATCAACTGA
>DAHXLZ010000156.1 GCA_027365715.1 Methanomassiliicoccales archaeon
CACAGTGTCGAGGATGGCGAAGGAACTGGATGTTGCCGTTCACCAGTTCCTTGACAGGCCAATCGATGATGAGATTGCATTCCTCATCGTCGATGCCTCATATTTCAAGGTGAGGGACGGCGCAAGATATGTGTCGAAGGCACTGTTTGTTGTTGCCGGAATCAGAGCAGACGGCTGCAGGGAGATACTCGGTGCAAAGATTGCGGACGGCGAAGACGGGCTGCTCTGGGAAGGTTACTTCGACGAACTGAAGACAAGAGGCCTTCACGGCGTGAGGATGGTCATATCCGACGGACACAAGGGCATAATACAGGCAGTACAGCACTCGTTCACGGGAGCTGTGCCAGGTGCATTTCATGAGGAACATTCTGAAGACTATGGCAAAGAAGCACTGGCCTGAAGTGTCATTTGAGATGAAGGCTGCAATGAACAATCCCGATTCCATTCCTGCATTCAGGGAGAGGCTTCTCTCCCTGGGTCTGGAGAAGTCGGCCGACATGCTCGACCGCTACCATGACTCGCTATTCAACTACACAGCCTTTCCAAGGCAGTACTGGAGGCGATTGCGCACCACCAATATGCTCGAACGCATTAACCTGGAGCTGAAGAGAAGGACTCGGAAAGTCGGTGCCTTTCCGGGTGAGCAGTCGCTGCTGCGACTGACGGTGTCCATATTGATGGACATAAAGGAGGAGTGGGTGACAGGCAGAAAATATCTTAGTCTGGAAGACAGTTGAGGTGGACAGAGTAAAAGTACAGGATCAGGAAATTACAGCAGAATCGGTACATTGTCAACTAATTCTCACCCGCTTTGCTTCCCAGAGCTAATTTTCTTCGATCCATTAGCTCACAAGTTTTTTTGTATATTATTTTATATAATGAGCTAAGTATGTACACCTACGCTGCATGCATATCACAACAGGGTTTCTTTTATCAGGTTGGCAGCTTCATGAAACTTTGTTACTGGTGGAGCGCCGTAGTTATGCTATATTTTAACAATAGATATGTTTAATTATCAAAATTGATAATACACTAAATGAAATTGCCAGTGTATGCTTCAGGGTCAGAAGGGAGGCCGTCTTTGTCTCAGCATTTGATCTGTTGCATCAAAGCGATGGCACATTTCAGTAATTTGGGGAAAGTTGAAGGTGAGCTGTATTGGCTAGAAGGAATGAGATAGAAATAATGAGGGAGGTTCTCTCTCTTGCAAAGAGCGCTGGAGTGACAAAAACGCAAATTGTTTACAGGTGCAATCTTAACTTTGCCTATGCGCAGAAGTTGATAGACAAACTTGCGTCAGATAGATTACTCTCCCAGTCGGAGGATTCCGGGAAGAGGACCTATTTCACAACAAGCAAGGGTATCGATTTTCTGTATGAGATAGACAGAATGTTTGCAATAAGACAGGAGAGACATTAAGAAATATCTCTGTTGCTCTTGAGAAAATGATGGTGGACCCGTTGATAATAATGGAATATGGTTCTGCAAACGGAAGATGCAGCAGGAGCCGAAGTGTAACTGGAGGACAGACCGCAAAATCATTTTTGGGGCATATTGCTTCGCAGATCTGGTGTTGTGATGTCGGTTGAGAGAGTCAGGAGGCGCAAAATACTGATTTTTGTGCTTGCAATAGCTATGGTTTCATCTGTCATTATAGCATATTCATCGGACTTAATAGCTTCATCTACAAGAACGAGCGAGGTTACTGGCAATAAGTTTACAGCCGAATCGTATGCAGGTCTAGACCTGAATGCAACACTGCTTAACAACTCCCTGTACGGTGAAAATCTAATTGCCAATCCAGGGATAATATTCAAAAACATTACCAGCCAGATCAACATTTCTGCTTACTTCGGCTATGTTGCCGGCGATGCGGTCAACGTCTTCAGCCAGATTGAAATTCGCCAGATACTGTATTCATCCACCACCCCCCCGTACACCAAACTGTTGAATGCCACGACTGTATCATACACCCTCAGCGGTGCACAGGCCTTTGTCCACATACCCATCCGGGTGAATATCACCAAGGTACTCCTTTATGCAGAACAGGTTGACAGGCAACTGAACATACGCTTTGCGGAACCTAGTCTGATCGTGAACATAACAGGCATATCGGAGATTGGAAATACAGTGAGTGATTTGAACGCATCGCTGAATATGTCTTTCAATTACGACAATGAACAGGCGCTGTACTACGGGCAGCTGACAAATTACACATACATATCCAATGGAGGGAATCATTACTGGCATTCATCAGTCACGGTCAATGATGACTCTGTAATCCAGCTGCCCAATTACAGAACCGATTTCTATTTCATCTCTGCTGCTTCCGCTGTGCTGTTTGTTGCTCTGCTTTCGTTGATGACTTATCTCCTCCTTCCTCCAAAGAAGGACAAACTTACAAAGTTCAAAGCCGAAAACAAGGAGGACATAATCAGGATAAGTTCACCGCCTGTGATATCCGATGAGGATTTTCTCCTGGACTCACTTGAAGAACTTCACAGAATAGCTCTTATTTCAGGGAGCCCCATAATGCTGTACGAAGCAAACGGCCTGAGTATGCTCTATCTCAAAACACCACAAGCAACGTACTACATGAAATACAGGACGCCGATGAGTAAGGGACAGATGAAATCATGATCTAGGATGCGCGTTCTTTTCACTGACCGGAGGAATTGATCCTGAAATGCGCAAATCGATTATCCGGTTGCCAGATTCTATGCAGTGACATGACTCCTGGACTTTTCATTCAATACATTCATTGCATCCCTGATATTTGAACGCGCATACACAAAGGTAGACATCAGAGGATACCAGAATATCGTATTCAGAAGGAGCACCGCAAGGAGACCGTCCAGAAGGTAGGAGAACATAAAACTGCCGTATATCAATGCAAGATTGAGTAATGAGAGAGCAGCGCATTGCAGTTCAGCGGACCTGAGATCTCTCCCGAGACCTTTCAGAACGTAAGGCAGCCTGAACCGCTCGTACAGTTTCTCTATCTCCTCAGTAATGCCTGTATAGCTCTCTGTAAACTGGGAAACTGAAACAGCTTCAATCGATGATTGTGCCTTGTCCATAAGCTGTCTGACAAATAATGATGATTCGCCCTTGCTGTAGAAGTCAAGCAGATCCTTGAATTTAAGGAGAAGAACAAGATTTATATCCACGGTGCTGACCTGCCTCCTCTCTCTGAGAAACAGGATCAGGAGGACAAGATCCGTCACAAGGTATGTCAGGCCAAGAGCCAGCGGTATTATCGTAGGTATCATTTTATCTTCACTATTACCGGGAGGAGCATCAGAGGAAGTATCACATACAGATACAGCAAAAGATATCCCAGATACGGTATTGCCAGTATGACCATCCCATGAACATCGTACGCAGGCACAGGTTCCGGGTCCTTTACCGCATTCGCAATACCTTTTGTTATAAAAAACGTTGTACCGTTCGCGGCGGTTATTCCTATCACCTCATGCGCGACATTGATTGATCTGTCCCATGGCGCGGTGAAGACTATTATGTCCCCGACGCGTATTTGACTTGGACTGATCCCGTGGATGATGAGCAACGAGTCCGGCTTGATCACCGGATACATGCTGCCGGTAGGATCTGCGTAAAAGGGGTGAGCCGTACCCGTGACTGCCGGAAATACTACAAGTATCATCACAGCGAAGAGTACGACGCCGATTATTGTCGCACTTTCAGCTCTGCTCCTGCCCCTCTTCGATGGAATCCCCACATGGCGGTCAGAAAAGATCTTCCTTGAATAGCTGTTATCGCGCATGACTATTTCGGCCACAAAGAAAATTACTCCGAGGACTATGAAATTCCAGAAAATGATCAGGAATGAGTCAACCCGTGTCGCAACTGTAATCACACCTGACAACATGTAAAAGAGGTAGAACACAATACCCGTAATATTGTTCAATCTGCTCTTCAAATACAATACAGCAAGAAGAACTGTGAGTATCACATCATCCATTCCCGAAAAGACGAATGATATTATAACCTGGAGATTGCCTGACATCAAGGAAAGGAATACATTTATCTTGAAGTCAATAAATATCAGCAGCAGCGCATAGGGAAGAAATGAACGCAGTCTTCCCGATTTGACAAGCGGTTTCATATTCAGGTTGAAAAGCAAAGATTGTATTATCATACCAAAAAGAAGAAACTGAATGATCAGGATTGCGAATCCTGTGCCAAGATCAGCGTTGATTTGCGAATGCAGTATGAGAAAGGGCTCATACAGCATCAACAGAAATAACGCTCCGAGAGAAATACCCCTGAAGAAATCGCTGTTGAATTTCAGATAGAGAAAGTTGCTCCCCATCGTGAAAAACAAAAACATAATCACTGCAAGATATGTGAATATGGGAGCCATCACTGCAATCCACACGGGCGCCTTCGCGGTCAGAAGCGGACTCAGGAAAAGGACGAGGGATGCAACGCTTGTGACGGCAAACCGTTTCCTCTGCATCTTCGGAGTGTATCCGCAAGGAACTATATGTAACGATTCAGGGACGATTCAGGGAAAGGTGCTCCTAAGCAATGATTAGTAACAGACATTAGTCCCCATTAATAAGGATAGCATTCATGCTTCTCTACATCGTCAGGGAGGAGGTGAATAAATGAATAAGAAAATTCTGGCTCTCGCAATGGTTCCCCTGCTTATTGGATTGTCGGGAGCAATGGCCTTTTCTCAGTTCACTGGGACAGACGTTAAGACTATAAATGCTAGCGCCGGAACGTTCAGCATGACAGAAAGTGCGGCAGTAGCGGGTTACTACGCCTCTTCTCCATCGCAACTCTCAGTTGTAGGTTCAGTGGAATCTGGACATTCGGCGGTAACATGGACGCCCTCTTCTACAAGTAACGAACTGGGTACGGTTTCGCTTTCTGAGGGACAGTCCTCAATGACATATACAATCACCATTTCGAATATCGCGCCCAGCGAGTGGGTCAACATCACCTTCACTCTAGTGAACACAGGTAGCCTCAGCGTGACTCTGAGTCCGGGTACGCCGACGACCGGTGTTTCGCCCACAAGCTTGGGACCAGCAACTGTTGCCCCTGCAAGCGACTTTATGACCAGCGGTACAGCTCTACCATCAAGCGTAAGTGGATGGGCCTATAGCACTTATGGAGAAACAGCACTAAGCGGTCTTACACTCACACCCACAGGGGCGAGCAACACTGCAATGTTCAGCGTCGGTATTGGACTGGGTACGGCAAACAACAATTTCGAAGGCTCAAGCTTCACATTCAGTATCAACATCAGTCTCTCTGCTGAGTGAATGACCGGGTAAAATTGTTGGCATGAAATGGAAACCTTTTACCGGTAATTTTTCTCGGAAACATATTTTCATTTCTTGTGGAATTTTATGTGCTGAGTCATACAACTGCAATCTGCGTTTACAGAGATTTGCTTCTTCATCTTGACTTTCGATAGTGATGTCTGTTCCTTACCATTTATTATCATCACTTTAAAACAGGGGTCAGGTATATTATACTCACAGGAAAGGTGGTTGGCGCGGGCTTATCAAAACTGGTTTCAATAGGTGTTGTCCTGTTGATGGTAGGGACCACCGGTGCAATGGCATTTTCACAATTCACTGGTTCTGACACCAAGATAATAAATTCCACCGCCGGTTTCATCCTGTACAAGGAGAACGGTCACCTCATAGAGATGAACCAGTCCAAATATGGGACGATGACTGTTACAGGTCCTAACGGTGTCGTGCATACTGCAAACGGCCAGCCTCCGCCGACTGATGGTAAACTTGGCTCGATAACCTCCGTCTCAGGCGACATCACCTATGTCGTCACTGTCGACAATATTGCCCCCGGTAACTGGATCGAGATACTTTTCAACATAACCAACCTCGGAACCGTTTCGATTTTGCCGAGCTTTTCAGGATACTCAGTCTCCCCACAGGGCACCACGATCACGCAGCTTCCAAAACAGTCCTTCAGCCCCAACGGGGTGTTTACAGAGGGGGGTGGATGGGTTTTTAGCACAACAAGCATAGTTCCGATAAGCACCCATTCGGTGCATAAGGTATCCTCTTTCTTCCTCTACTTCGGACTGGCCAGCAACACAGAGACATCATTTACGGAAACATCCATAACGTTTACACTTACAATCGATATCACTTCAGTTCCGTAGAACAGATTATTTCTCTGTCGGCAGAAAGGGCAATGGAGACGTTCAGCAACACTGTCGTATAAGCGTTGTGCCGAAACTGATCATCTCCGGCTCCTCCCTTTCACTTATGTTTTTCCGTTACAGCTCTATTTCTTTCTCCTCCTACCATAGATGAAGCCTGCAGATGCACAGATTGCTGACAGGGACGCAATAACGGCAATTGTCAACGGCTGCATGATGTATCTGATCGCGGCAGATGTCTGATTTGAGGAGGTTTGTGCATTCAGTGAGGAGAGCTGTGCTCTCAGATAAGCGATCTGGCTGTTCAGATTATAAACCGTACGGTTGCCAGATCCGACCATTCCCGCAAGTGAACTGACCATTCCGCTCAGATTTGAAATCTCGGCGGCTACAGAGCCCGTCTGCTCCTTCACCAGAACTTGTGTGGTGTTGCCTGCCTTGATTTCAGCGCGTATGCCTGTGAGTTTGTTCTCTGTATTTGTTATGCCGCTCTCTATCTTTGAAATCAGTTCCAGTTCCGTTTCAATCCTCAGCTGATTGTTGTCCAGATAGAAATTGAGGCTGGAGGATGACCTCACACCTGAGGGTGTGACCACCACAAACGAGACAGTGTAATTGCCGTCAGGGAGTTCAGTCGTGTTCCATGCAAAAGATCCGTTCAGTGGAAGGCCGACAGCCAGCACCATCGACGCAGATGAAGTGTTGGCGGTAATTTCGGCGGAAGATCCAGCAGGGGCGTCCGAAGTCCTGTAAGACAGCAACACATTACCGCTTGCATTAGAACTGCTGGCTGTTGTAAGCTTCGTTACAGGCTGAATGGCAGCGCCATTCAATATCTTTGAGGAAAAGAACCATTGAATGGGATCCTGAGAGGAACTGACGACAACCCTGAATGATCCCGCACTGAAAGCTGTCTCCTCCTCGACGTTGGCTCCTGTTGCAAGCACTGTCAGGTTAACAGTTTCTGAACTCGTTCCTGCAACATTGAAAGAAAACGGGATTACACCGTTGGACACATTGCTCTCCTTAATTCCTCCGTAAACCTGAGTATCCTGCAAAAATGACTGATTGTAGTAGTGATCTGTTCCCTGAAGACCGATGCTTATGTTTGAAACATATTTCATATCATTGAAGGTTATGTTGCCTTCCAGCACACCTGTTCTGATATCAACATGCGCGCTGACGAAATATGAGCCTGCCTGCGGCTCAACGAAGGCGGTTAGCACATTGGACAGCATTCCCTGATATTCAGCCTGAAGGAGAAATACCTGAGTGGGAAGAGGACCACCATTGGTTGAAATCATTGCATTGGTCCAGAAATCGGCGCTTCCCCTGAGATCTGTGATGAACGTGCCGATTATTGAGCCTGCCTGATAACTTGACTGATTCAGATACGGATCCATCTGGGAGTAGTTTACTGCAACGGCCGTTTCCTTTACGATTGCACCGTCCACAGGCTGGCCGTTCAGGGTCACGACCGCAGGATACATGGACATGTATTGGCCGGGCTGAGCCAGTGTGAACATGGGAACATTAACCTGCCCTGTTTCAAAGCTGCCGTAAACATCAGAGGCACCGATGACAAGCGTGCCGGAAGCGGGCTTCGGCACCACTGAATAAAACTGGAATGACCAGTTACTTCCCGCAGAAATATAGAAACTTGCGAACTCCGGCGGCTCAGCGGATGTTGCAACAGCATATTCCGGCATGTAGCTGAAAGAAAGGTTGCTTGAATTCAGTGTGATGTAGGATATCTGACCACCACCATACACACCGCTGTTTGATCCGCCGCTGTACGCCCTGACGGTTATGTTTCCCGACAGCCTGTAGGCGGAATGCACCACGAAATGATATGAGACTCCGCCGCTGAGAGAATTGAACGGAACGTAACCACCTGACGCATTGCTTACCTCTATCATCAGCGGTTCCCTGATCAATCCGACGCCGGAGGGCATTCCATAACCGGTGAGGTAGGAAGTGATTGCCGTCATATTGATCATTCCCAGCCCCTGGAGAAAATTCCATCCGGTGCCCGCAGGATTTCCAAGAGAGGCAAACCATTCCGGAAGAAGGGGATCAGATGGAAGGTTTATTGAATAATTGTAAAGCAGCCAGCTTTCAGAATTGGCATAGTATGTGTCAAAATCTGCCGATCTTGTGTCCATCGCAATGTATGGTTTCGGAGCCGAGGGATTGTTCATTGCCTGGTATGTACTGTGAATATCAAAGAGGAGAGGGTTGATATCGCCAAGGCCCGCAATGCCCTTGGTCAGATTAACCTGCTCTTCAATGAGCGCCCATTCGCCAGCAGTTATCGGCGTGGCAAACGACGTCCCGCCGTAAAACATCTCCCAGCCATTTAAGTAAACCGTCATGTTGAACGCCGCGGCTCCGGCTATAACCGGGTCGAGTCTGGCACCTGAGGAATAGGTGTCAAGGGCGTTCTGCCACCACGGCTGGGGCGAGCTCATTGACTGGCCAAAACCCCCGCCAATGAAACCGCCGAAGCTGGGGTAATACCAGTATGAGAAACTTGACATGCCTGTAGCGTTCGCCATTTCAAGTGTCAGATTCCTGCCACCCACGTTGAACCCTGTGTAAACACCTGTATCAGGGAATGCGACTCCGCCGGATGAAGCAGTAAGCTGTCCCCCGCCTACAGATATTGAGCCGTTCGCTATTGCCGGAATATCCGCACCGGCAGCAGTTCCGTCACTCCCGTAGTCTCCGGAAGCAAAGAAATTTGTCACACCTTCGAGTGCAAGTTCTTCGAGCAGACTGTTTTCAACTGTCAGATACATCGGTGAGCCGAGGCTGACCGTGGAATATTCGCTTCCACCGTAGGAGTTGCTCGTTATGCTTACTGAAGTGGTTGCGTTGGCAAATGTAACGAGGTTCTGGGCTATGTATGAATATGCATAATCGAAAAGAGAAAGGGACGGGGAGGGTATGCCAATGAGATCTATATGAGCCTCGGGTGCCATTGTTGCAAGGTATTCAAGGTCAAGGGCTGTCTCAATCGTCCAGCTATAGTTTAGTCCGCTGGATACTGTGGCGCCGAGCAGCGGAATTTGTGTGAGGCGATTCAGTATCTGATTGGGATTGTGAAAGACTATCGAGGAGAAATTGCTGACCACCGTAGCATTGAGAAGACCGACCTCAATCAGGGCTACCGTGACATTCTGCCCCAAGTCGGGAAGATGCTCGAATGCGGATTTGCCGCTCCAGAGATTGCTGGCACCAGTTATTGCAGGCATCGAACCCGGGAAGAGAAGCTGGTAGTTTGAATTGCCGAAACCGAGCGAAGAGGATTCGCTTGAATTGAGGTACCCATACGTTCCGTTGAGATAGTAAAGGGATGAGGATTGAGAGGCAAACGTTGCGCCGGGAGGGACGGACAGCTGGGATGTATTAAGATTCTTCCCGGGGTAAAAATTGCCCGGTAGTGAAACTGACGGCTGAAGATAGAAACCGCTCAGTCCTGCAACTCCGGAGACCAATCCGGAGATACCGTAAGGGAGGTACGAAGGCTCAACGCTTGCATAGAACCGAATTTCGCTTATATTTCCCGGGATGCCGCTGGAAGGGCCGAAAATAGGTTGCCACACGCCGTCCGAATCATAGGCCATCTCAAAAGTACCGATCTTTGTATGGAAAGCGCTGTCGATTTCCGAAACATTACCCCCGACGGTAAGACTGATTCTGGTGCTGTCCGGAAATACCTTGAGCCCGAAGGACGAGAAGTAACTGGCAATGTGCTGATATGAAGTCGGTGATATTCCGTAAATTCCTGATATCTGCGAAGGGGACAGTTTTGTTCCATAGACTGGATTGGCAGGGTTGCTCAAATTCGTGAGCTCCCTGGAAAGGGAGCCCGAGGAACTGAGCGACAGCGTGATGTATATAACCTGGTTCCAGCCGGGGCTGGCATTGCCTGCTGGAAATATAGTGATTCCACCCTGGGTCAGGCTTGTATTGAGAGTTGAAGAAGAAGGCGCAATCTGGACGAGTTGCTGCGGTCTGTAAAACTGGCCATTGTTTGTGATATGCGTATCAGGATGATGAGATATCTGACTTGCATTGAATGATGAAGAGAAGAGCGCGACCGTGATGATCAGGAGCGCAATAGCACACGAAGCAAACTTTTCATTCCAGGTCATTCTGAATTCCACCTTCATTAATCCGGCAGCCTCCAATCATTACAGTTGGGCGATAGAATACACCAACGGACCCACCTGTGAGGAAACATTCTGTCTAATCTTTGAATTCTCCTAATTAAAACTTTATATTTCAGATGATCAGGTTGATATTCGGCTGTGAGGCATGCTGGGATTATCGCGATACATTCCGGATTCCAAATGAACCCTCACTTCGCTTGTTACTGCGGCAGGTTCCCCTTGGAGCTGTCTTCCTTTGTAAGCCCACCAGGCACTCAATGGTGCAGTCCGTAATGGCCGGCTGCCATAATCGCCTTTTCCAAGCTGCTTTCGGTGCCAATTGGCTTGAGCCTGGTGGCCTTCCCTCTATGCCGTCGCCCTGAGAACCCCGGATGTCTGTTCAGTGAGGACGTCGGGATGGGTCATGGGCCCTAATGCCGTGCAAACGCTTCCCCGGGCTGGACAGGAATGCCCTTAACCCCGGTTCTGTGCCTCGTGCTTCATACAATATGCACCACACTCCCTTATCACTTGGCAACTGCCCGACAAACTGGCAGCCGGCGCAACGAAATACGGATGTAGCCTCATCATGGCAACAACCCCCACTTGTGTCCGTGTGTAAACGGATTTTAGATCAGATATGCTAAGAATGTGATTCGGATTAGTCGACTTGTCGGCTTGACCGACTGAAACAGGTGGGTCCGTTGGTGTATTCTATCGCCCAACTGTAATGATTGGAGGCTGCCGGATTAATGAAGGTGGAATTCAGAATGACCTGGAATGAAAA
>DAHXLZ010000166.1 GCA_027365715.1 Methanomassiliicoccales archaeon
AGTGATACGCGTGTATCTGTGTCCGTTTGGAAAGTTGATTTGTGCAACCGGCTGAATCATGTCCTCCCTGTGATGAACGAAATCGAAATCCAGGCTTCTGTAGGGGAGCTCTCCGTGACGGTAATTGAAGAATTCGTCGACTGGGCCCGTGTAGACGGTCATCCTGAACCCATCCTCGGAAGCAATTGAAGTGTACTCCGTGTTGAGCCTCACAGTGATGTTTCTGTTGTCGAGCACATGCCTGAAGAGTTCGGTGTAACCGTTCTTTGGTATTGCCTGATATCTATCCTGGAAATATCTGTCGTCATAGCTCAGCCTGACCGGAACGCGAGCCGTTACCGAAGGGTCCAGTTCATCCGGTCTCATGCCCCATTGCTTCGTGGTGTAGCCGAGGTAGACTGTTCTATAGATGTAATCGGCCAGCTTCCTGATTTCAGGCACGTCGCTCCGGATGAGTTCAAGCACTGGTATGTTATCTCCGAAATTGTAGTGCTCGAAGAGAATCCTTTCCAGTGCAGCTGCCTCCTTTTCACTGAACAGGATGTGAAGAGAAGCGAGGTTGAAGGGCACAGGGATTATCCTGCCTTCTACATCTGCCACAACTCTGTGCTCATACGGTATCCAGTCGGTGAACCCTGAAATGTACTCCCAGACACTTGCAGAATTGGTATGGAAGATATGAGGACCATACTTGTGGACCAGAACACCGCTGCTGTCGTGGAAATCATATGCATTCCCTCCGATGTGGTTTCGCCTGTCTATGAGAAGGACCTTGCGATCGAGCTCGCTTGCTATTCTCTCTGCGATAACTGCACCGGCGAAGCCACCGCCTACAATCAAGAAGTCGAAAGACAAGCAGCCCACAGCTTTCGTTTGATAGAAGTCTCGGCCTTCTTCTGTGCTTTCTTCTGACAGGAAGTACTTCGGGAAGGCGAAAGAAAGTGCAATTATCACAACACGCAGGCGGCTTTCTCATATATGCAATGCCGAACCGAAATATCTGCACGGATTTGCCGGTTAATCAACCCTTTTCGTAATATTCGCACCACCTATCCAGGGTGCTTCAGCCAGGAAAGGCAGGACTGGGCAGGCAAGCATGCTACGGTGTGAATAATCAAGGCTCCGGTAGCTCATTCTTTCATGGTAGAATCCCATCCCAGCCGAACAGCAAAACCTTCTTCTTCTCACCAACGATCACCGACTGGGGGAATCCATGAAACTCAAGAAGATTGGACGAGTGGAACTCATTTACAGCGATGTGGACGTAGAGGCAGAGTACCCGGAAGGCGGTCAGGTTTACGGGATACTCACAGGCAGTCTGGAGGCCGGAAAACTCCGCGGCACCCTCCATGCAACCAATGTCGGCAGGCAGCGTCCTGATGAGTCATTTGTCCCCGCACTTCGCGGCGTACTGACCACTGAAAAGGGCGCGCAGCTTTTTTTCACCATGGACGGGGTATCAATAAGAAAGGGAAATACAAAGCCTGTCAGAAGGACCGTGACAACTGGCATTACGCTCTGGACTGCCGACCCTTCCCTGCGCTCATGGAATGATGCATATCTGCTGGCGGAGATGGATGGCGGAGCAATTGGACAAAGCTGGGGCGTAACAGGAAGCCTGTACCTTTGTGTTCCAGAAATATAACCCCGGATTGCTGAGAACAGGTTTTATGCCGGAGCGAGTGGACATGGATTCAGTCATATGCCAACGAATCAGAAACATCTCTGCTTCAAAAGACGGGAGTAAGTCATATTCCGCAGCCGTCCCCGATCTGCCTTCCCAAACAGCACTTGCATGAACAAGTGATAGACGATCTCAGCTGCACATGACATTTGAGAGGACGCATCAGCGTGACTGTGAGGAGGCCACCGCTCCAGGCTAACAGACAAACGAATAGCAGGCATGCTCCACAATGCCATCTGGCACATTCTGAAGGAGATACCACAGTCAACGGGCGAGCTGGCACAAAAAGGATTTAAGAGCGCTGAGAGCAATCGAGGTTGGTTTAACATGGGTCTGAACTG
>DAHXLZ010000171.1 GCA_027365715.1 Methanomassiliicoccales archaeon
ATAGAACAGGGACTGGTACGGCGATGCCATTGCACCGCCAATCGACCACACTGTTGAAGTACTCGTGAGAATCCATGCATTGCCGGGCAGATAGAATGGCCTCCTGAGCTTGCCGGCAACTTTCCTGCAAATACCCTGACCAGCATAGGAAGCTTTTACTACTTTCTCTGTCGGGTATCCTGTCTCTGAGTTCATTAGAATCAGTTTTATGTTTTCGATCTAATCAAAGAATGGTATATATATCACTAACATCGTGAATTTCGACTGAAAAATCATCGATGTCTCAGGAAAATCCAGCCGAACGGTTTCAGCACTATTCTTGAACCTTTTACTTCTGCACCGCTGGAGATAATTTCGATTCCTTCGACATCAATTGAGCGATTTCCTCCGGCATTGCAGCAGACAAAGATGACAGAATGAGGGCCGATGCTCCTCCGTATGACGAGTGAGCCGTTCCTGCAGTTTGCTTCGAAAATGCCGGAACACAGTTCTCTGTTTTTTGACCTGAGGAGGCAGAGTGAACTGATTAGTCTTGAAAACGTCTGTTCAGACGACCAGTCGACAGTTCCTCTGGCATTGTCACCCCCTGCTCCCTTCATCATGAATTCATCACCATAATATATCGCCGGAGCACCCGGCAGAGAGAAGAGAATCGCAAGGACAAGTGCAATTTTCTTCTTATTTGAACTCAGAACTGTTGCGATCCTGGAAGTGTCATGGCTCCCGAGCAGATTATACTGAGAAACAGATGCAGAAAGGGGAATATGTGCATAGACATCGTACACCCGATTTATGAATGAACTCACGCCTATTTTTTGTTCTGCGAAGAGAAGAACAGCCTCACGGAAAACATAGTTCATTGTAGCATCATAAAATGCATCCTCAAGCCAGAATGAAGGATTCTTCCACATCTCTCCAAGAAGGTAACAGTCCGGATTAATACTTCTCAGAAGGCGTCGAGCCTTGAGTAAGAAATCCAGCGGCAGGGATTCGCCGACATCAAAGCGCCAGCCGTCAACTTTTGCATATCCTGTCCAATAAGACAGGACGGAGAGAAGATACTCTCTCACAACAGGATTTGAAAGATTGAGCTTTGGAAGTGAGCCGACGCCTTCCCATGTCTCATAAGATGGTTTCATACCCGCGCGTTTCTTCATATCGTACCTGCCCCGGTAGATTTCCCTCCGCCCGTGACCAATGTACCAGCCCTCTCTGCCATTCAGGAATGGATAGAACTCATGGAAGGAGGTACCAGTGTGGTTGAATACGGCATCGAGAACTACACGCATGCTCTTTTTATGGCAGCTTGAAATTAGCGAAGCAATATCCCGGTTTTTCCCAAGCATGGGATCAATTTTGAAATAATCCTGTGTATCGTACCTGTGTTCTGTTCGGGCCTCAAAGACCGGTGTGAGGTAAAGGGAGGTAATACCGAGTTCTTTCAAATACCCCAGTCTTTCTTCGATGCCTTTCAGATTGCCGCCAAAAAAAAGGCCTTGTTCAGGGGGCGAATTCCATGGAACGGTTTCGCTCGTTTGGTATTCGCACCGATCAGATCTGTTGAATCTGTCTGTAAATATTTGATAAAAGACGCTGCGTGAAACCCATTCGGGCCTGAGGCACTTCACTTTCCTGAGCCGATATGTGCCGGGAATTTTGCCGGCACCATATGATGCGTTGTAAAAACTGTATTGTTTCCCGCACAATGATTCGCTTATCTGTGCTTGAAAGTAAGAATACCCGTGACTTCTGCCACCTCGAAACATTTTGAATTTCTGACCTGCGGATTTAATCGTGATTGACCTGGTCGTGGAGGGTGCGCGAATCCTGATAAAGAAATATCCGTCAAAATAATCGTAGAAACTCCTGCGTTCCTGCGAATGATAGTAATCGCCTTTTTGGGGAATCTTCAGCAATCCACGGCAAACAACATCATATTGATTCTTTCTGACAACATATCGGTAGTTTCGGTTTTGCAGTCTGACGCTTAAACGGCCCTTTGTAAAAATCATACTTCCTGTTCCATAAGCGTTGAACGTAGATGATAGATAATATCTGTCGACTGCATTCCAGTCGTCAAGCTTGAACATGACATTTGAAAATTCGCCGTCGTTTTCAAGAATCTCGGTGGTGCATAGTGTCATGCGTTGTGCTGTCCTTTACTGCCATATCAAGGCGCCACAGAAAACTCTTTTGCCGAACCCGAAACGGGATCGAAGAAGTGAACCCCTTCGAGATTCGGTGAAGCGTATACGGAGTCGCCAATCCTGAAGTCGTGCTGCTTGACGGTGGCAACGAAATCACCGGCATCACCTGTCAGATAGAGGAAATTTTCGCTCCCCGTTCTCTCGATGCCTTTTATTCCGCACTTTACCGTACCAGGGGTTTCTGTTACAGATATTTCCATATCGACCGGTCTCACTCCCATAATATATTTACCCTGCTCAGCGCTCCGAAGCCTGACGCCGAATGTCGCCGTTTCGAAATAAAAACTATCTTCCCGCTCAACCACATTTCCCTCAAACATATTCATCGGCGGATAACCGACAAAGTCCGCAACAAATCTGTTGGACGGTTTCATGAAAATATTCATGGGAGTATCGTACTGCAGGAGCTTGCCCTGGTTTATGACAGCAATCTTGTCGGCGAGCGTCATTGCCTCCACCTGATCGTGTGTTACAAAAATCATTGTTCGCTTCAGCCTGAGATGAAGATTCTTCAATTCTATTCTTGTCGCTGCACGGAGTTTCGCATCGAGGTTAGAGAGAGGCTCATCCAGCAGAAAAACAGCAGGATTTCGCACTATGGCCCTTGCAAGTGCAACACGCTGTCTCTGCCCGCCGGACAATGCAGCTGGCTTCCTTTGCAGAAGCGCGTCTATCTGGAGCATTCGCGCAGTTTCCTTGACCTTTCTATCTATTGTATCCTTTGGCTCTTTCCTGGCACGGAGGCCGAAAGCAATATTGTCATAAATTTTCAGATGAGGGTAGAGCGCATAGCTTTGGAAAACCATTGCCACATTCCTGTCACGTGGTTCAATTTCATCGACGACACTTTTGCCGATGTAAATATGTCCTTCTGACTGTATTTCGAGGCCGGCGATCATTCTCAATGTTGTTGTCTTCCCGCATCCCGATGGACCCAGAAAAACAACAAACTCTCCGTCTTCAACAGCCAGCGAGATGTCGTCGACAGCCTTTGTCCCTCCGAATATCTTTGTGATGTGTTCCAGCCTTACCTTTGCCAATTCAAGCACCTCTTTTTCTCAACCCTTTACGCCCCCAAGTGTCAGACCCGAAATTATGTACTTCTGGAAAACCATATAGAGAACGAGTATGGGGGCACCCATCAGGAATGAGAATGCGGAGAAGATGCCGTAATTGAAACCAATTCCCACAGTCTGCGATGTCTTGTATAGACCGAGTGCGAGTGTCCACAGATTCGACGATGTTATGAATGCATTGGCGAGTGCATAATCGGTGTACGGACCGACGAAAGCGAGAACAACGCCAAGGGCAAGGATCGGTTTGCAGAGTGGAAGTATTACCCGGAAGAAGGCGCCCGTTCTGCCATAACCGTCAACAAGTGCGGCTTCTTCCAGTTCCTCCGGTATTCCGTCGATATAGTTTTTCACGAGTATGCCTGAAAATATGACCGAACCTGCAGAATAGGGTATTATCAGGCCGATATATGTATCAATCAGATTCAGCTTTGCAAACATGAAATAGAACGGTATAATCAGCACGATTCCAGGAAAGAGGGAAATGCCGATTATGAAGTATATGAGTGTCTTCCTGCCGGGAAAATTGAATCTGGAAAGACCGTAACCGGTAAACGCCGCAAGACCGATTCCAATCACTGCAGAACTTATGCCAAATATCAGTGAGTTCTCAAGCCACAGAGAGAATTGGCTGTATTTGAGTATGGTCAAATAATTTGAAACGGTGAGAGTGCGCGGATCGGGCAGCAGTGATGTTGAAAGGGCCGCGAGTTGTATTTTTGAAAAAGAGGTCCAGAGAATGAAATATATCGGAAATAGTGCAAATAGCGATGTGAGTATCAATACGATGTGAGACAGCAGTTGTGAGACCAGTCTGCGTTTCATTTCAACCATCCCTCCGTCAGTCTTGTGTATTTAATGGCGAGGACGCCGATGACGAGAAGTATCGAAAAATTGATCACGGAATAGGTGGCGGCAAGAGCGAAGGTATAGTACTGGAACGCCTCCTGGTAGATTTCAACAACAAATATCTCTGTTGTATACCCGGGTCCGCCGCCCGTGAGCAGATATATCGGGTAAAAATTGTTGAATGTAAACAGCCACCCCATGATGCCGACGAATGCAACAGTCGGTTTCATATAAGGGACGGTTATCCTGCTGAATTTGTAAAAGGAAGACGCACCGTCTATTTCAGCAGACTCGTAGAGCTCAGGCGGAATGGATTGCATAGAGGCAAGAAACACAATGGTATAAAATGGAAAGGATAGCCATGTATTTGTCAGCAGCAAGGCGCTCCAGACATGCACTGCGCTGCCCTGAAGCCAGTTCACGGGAGCAATATGTACGAGCGACAGCATGCCGTTGATGACACCGTATTCGAAATTGAGCATGTTGTCCCATGTGAGTATGGTGATGAATGCGGGCATTGCCCACGGGACCAGTATAATTGTCCGGTATATCCACTTACCACGGATCTGCTGGTTCAGGAGCGTTGCCAGGGCGAGGCCAAGCAGCAGAAAGATTGCTACAGAAGCAGATGCCCAGAAAAGACTGTTAAAAATCAGACTCATTGTCAGACTCAACTGGGATGCAGAATGAAACACTGAAATATAGTTGGCAAGACCCACGAAATGATAATTAAAAAATGAGCGGGTTCCGCCGATTCCAAAGTCTGTCATGGAAATGTAGAACGTGTATGCGATAGGATAGATTGTCAGGAAAAGCAGAACCAGGAGCATTGGGAGCAGGTAGATGTACGCGTTCCATTCCCTCTTGAGTCTGAAGAGCAAAGGCATCTCGCTGATATTCTGCATGATTATATCTGCCCCCGACAGACGGAGATTAACGAATTTACATCATTTGAGACGATTGCCTAATTGCGTGTCTCCATCCCTGCTCCAGCCACAAAGATTGACGATGCAGCGGCAGTCTGGGCGGCAGAAGACACTGTGGAGTAGACGACCACATAGGGCGGAACATGGTTCTGCGTCATGCTCTGCACTATGGCGTTCTGGATATCGGCGGCTGTAGCGGTTGCATTAATCTTGCCCGATGTAAATTCACTTACATACGTGCCGAACGGAGTCCAGTAATACCCCATCTGCGGTGCATTGACGAAATGCTGCGAATCGTTAACAAACTGGTCGCTGTATCCTGTTGCCCAGCCTACGTTCAGGCTATCGACATAACTGAGCGCTGAGGTTACAGAAGGGAAGTCTCCGGCACTGTTCCAGAACTTGATTTCAGTCGCATTTGACGCAAGAAATTCACCGAATCTTATTGATGCCCACATCTGGGAATTCGAAGCGCCGGATGAACTCTTCGTCAGTACGGCGGCGGCAATTGAACCGAGGAACGGGAGCGGCCTGAGGCCCGTTTGAGAAACCGTCGGCATGGGCGCCACACCGACATTCTGAACGCCGAGTGCATTTATGTAGGCTGCTATGTCCCACGGACCGTCGAAAATTATTCCTGCATGACCAGTTTCAAACAGACTCTGCCACTCGGAGCCTGTAAGCGCAGGTGGC
Source organism: Methanomassiliicoccales archaeon (assembly GCA_027365715.1). The sequence goes on from DAHXLZ010000171.1 coordinate 5,749, forward strand.
TGAATCTGATAGACCGTGGTCAGATTGTTCAAGAATTCGAGCGCGTCAACCGTTGCATTTGTGTTGATTGTCGGTGCACCATTTGCCGCGAACAGACGTCCGCCGAATCCTGCCTGCCATGCAACAAATCTGTATCCGCCATCAGAGCCGAGACCATAAGCAACGCCCGCCGTCACGTACTTGCCGTTGGTTATGACCGTTATATTCTTCGCCATCTGAATCATCTGGTTGGTCGTTGTCGGGGCAGTCGGTATCAGATGTTTGTTATAAATCATCGCAACGCCGTTTACATTGAGCGGAAACCCGTAAATGGAGCCGTTAAGCGTAACGTCCGATCTTGCAGTTGATGAATATTGCGAGAAAAATGAGCTGTTAACCACCGCGCTGAGATTAACGACGAGACCGTGGTAGAACAGTGTGCTGCCTTCAAAATCGCTCGTTCCTATAATGATATTCGGAGCCTTTCCTGCAAGGGCTGCCGCGACCAGTGTGCTCGGGGATGGTGTCGTCTGGTTGACCCAGTCGACCGTGATGTTAGGGTAAAGGCTCATGAAAGCGCTCCTTGCACTGAGAAAGGCCGGAAATTCGGTCGAGGAGAAGTCCTGCCACACAGTAACGGTCGTATGTGAGGGACTTGTCGTCGTCGTTTTCTTCAGCTTCGTTGAAGAGGAAGGATGCTGCGTGAGAAGATATGCACCCGCACCCGCGATAATTACTGCGAGAACAATCACAACGGCAATAATTGCCTTCCCCCCCACCTGAACGTCTCTTCCGAGGTGCGGACTCCGGCTCCTGACCGTCGGAGCCTTCGGTTGATGCCAGGACAGAAAAAAAACCAAATCCGGACAAACCAGAACGGTATGCGGCACCGTCAGATGCCCCGCTTGATATTCTAAACATAAACTGAACCCACCGAACCTCTGACTTGATGCGCAGAACACTACAAATAGGTTGCTAATGGATGCGATCGGTCGAAGTGGGACATCTGTGTAAACTAATAGAGAATTTGGTGACGATATCCGTCGCCCGCCTGCCTGCACGATGTAATGTCAGTGGCCGGGTGCCAAAAATTGGTTGGTAAAGGGTTTAGGAAGATGGAAAAATTCAGACTCACTTCTTCTTTGAAGTCTTCCTTGAAGTAAAAACGTATGCGGCGACACCTATGATGGCGTCGTTGCAACCAATATATCCGCATATTCGACGACTAAATCCACTTTCCTGTCGTATACCGGCGGATCGTATATTTCGATTGTTGAAGTCAATCTTACAGGCGTGCAGGCAACGTTCGCGTCGAGTTCGACAA
>DAHXLZ010000213.1 GCA_027365715.1 Methanomassiliicoccales archaeon
ATATTTCCAAAGGCTACCGCACCGAGAAGCGGTATCGACGGGGTTATGTGTAAACTGCCAGCCACAAATGACATTCTGGAAATGAACTCAACACCATACATGTGCTGATATGCCATTATCGTGAAACCCATAAGGAAAAGAGCAGCCAGACCAGCTCCCAGCGTGCCGAAGAACATGCTTTTGTTTGGAACCTTTGTTTCACCCGACATCCAGCCGCCGAAGTGACTGAATCCGCTCCAGGAGGAAATAAGTGGAATTGCCGCAAGGAAAGTGGCTGCGATGCTGGGAGCAAGCAGGGACGATTTCCATCCCTTTGCAGTTGACAGAGAAAACACATTCTGATACGCACCTGTTCCAAAAACGTGATTCCACATAGCAGGCGTGGCTGACTGCGGAGTGAGCATCATGCCGATATCCGCCATCAGCAGGATCACGAGCGGCACGAAGAATGTAACGACCACAGTGACCCTTGAAACACGATGCCCGAAGAAGGTGAGGACGGTGAGCAATACCGTAATTCCGGATGCAATGAGAATCACATTCAGCGGATGTGTAAAGAACACTCCTGTGCTGGTAATTGATGCAGAATGCATTATAAATCCAGCTATTGTGAACGCCTGGGCAAGGAATGATGCACCGATGTATGCGACAACACCCATAATCAGGCAGTAACCAAGCCATGCAAAAATATTGGCGAAATACCCGATTGAAGGGTTCAGAATTCTGCTAATCCAGACATATTGACCGCCAACTCTGGGCATCGCTGTACTCAACAGGTATATGACAGCTGCACCGGAAAAAAGCGGAATCACATCGACCATCAATGCAAGCAGCGGGTTTGAACCAGGATAAGCTCCGACGATCCCGACGGTGAAAAACAATATCCCGGATCCGATTGTAAAAGCAAGAACAAACACAATCATGTCAAAGGAAGTATATGGCCTTGACAAGCCCGATGACTTTCTGGCAAAAACTCCCCCGCTATTGTCTGAATTTACCATGCTTATAACCCTCAGGGTTATTGCCGATTTATATTAAAACCTTTAGTCACAATATTGGATTCTCTTCATGGTAGACTGTAAAGCTGATGTCGGTTGAACTCAAAGTCATTCTTCTTAATCGAACATTAAATTCGATAATGTACAGGATGAAGTTTGGCAGCTTAAATACAGATCATGATGTGCGGTCTGTCTGCATAATCCTTTTCGCACCTTCAGGCACATCGGGTTTTGTCCTGCCAACCCTGATCCTGGCGTCGACAATTGTGAGCCCGCTGTTGTGCACAATCACCGGATTCAGGTCAAGCTCCTGTATTTCAGGTATGTCTTCTACCATTGAGTTGACAGACAGAATCAGCTTCATGAGAGCCCCGGTGTCGTATGGCTTCTCGCCCCGGTACCCTTTCAGTATGGTGTATGTTTTCAGCGACCTCAGCATGCTGTCCGCATCCCTGTCCGTCAGCGGTGTAATACGCACAGAAATGTCCTTCATCGCCTCCACATACGTCCCGCCGTACCCGCATGCAACTATCGGCCCGAAATCCCTGTCGTGCGTCACGCCGACAAACATCTCGAAACCCGGCGCTGACATGCCCTGAAGCGTGAAACCGTCGACACCGTGGCCAAGCTTCTCGACTCCCTCCTTCATCCTCTGCGCCGCTTCCAGCACTGATGACGGAGAGAGATTGAGCCTGACGCCGTCAACGTCGCTCTTATGGAGCACGGTGCCGGAGTCTACCTTCAGCGCAATCCTCTCCCCCAGACCGGATGCCTTGCGGGCTGCCTCCTCCGGTGTTTTTGCAAACTCGGTCCTGACAAACTCCATTCCGTAGATCGAGAGCAGATGTATTGTCTCCTCCAGTGAGAGCCAGCCGTTGCCTCTTCCCATCACGCCTGCAACTATTGCGGCCGCCTCGGCGAACCTGCTGCTCCTTGTGTGCACGAAAGTGCCCTTTGGCTCTTTGCGCCATCTGGCGTATTCGACAGTCTTTCCAAGCGCCTTGGCTGCATCCTCGGGGAACTTATACGAGGGTATTTTGAGGTCACCTGAGGAAAGCATCTCCGGAAGGCCAGTGGTTGCCATGAAAACAGATATTATGGATATCTTTCCCTTCAGCTCCTTCGCGGCGTCGAGTATTCTCCGGGCGACATCCACGGCGTTGATATCTATCGGCGGAACGAATATTACAATGAGCGAGTTCACCGAAGGCTCCCTGCAGGCCGACATTATCGCTTTGTGGTAGTCGTCTGCTGTCGCACCAGCTGTCATATCAACAGGATTCCTGACTGAGGCGATAGATGGCAGTGTCTTCCTCAACTCGTTCTGCACCACATCGCCGAACTCAATCACCTTCAAACCGGACGCCTCGCATGCGTCGGCTGCCAGTATGCCGGCTCCGCCTGCATTCGTAATTATGGCCACACCGTTCCCTTCGGGCAGCGGCTGAGTTGACAGTATGGATGCGAGGTCGAACAGTTCGTGAAGCGACTGAGCCCTTATAACACCTGACTGACTCAGCAATGCATCCACTGTAATGTCCGAGGCCGAAACCATCGCTCCAGTATGACTCATTGCGGCTCTCGAACCGGAAATTGTTCTTCCGCTCTTCACGACGATTACCGGCTTCTTCTCTGAAACTCTCCTTGCAATCCTGGAGAATTTCCTTGGATTTCCAAACGATTCAAGGTACATGAGTATGACATCGGTACCGCTGTCATCCTCCCAGTACTGCATCAGGTCGTTTCCGGAGATGTCAGCCTTGTTGCCTACAGATATGAACGACGAGAGGCCGAGACCGAGGCTGTTGAGCTCCTGGATAACAGCTATTCCCAGCGCACCTGATTGAGAAAGGAAGGAAAGATTCCCGCCCCCCGGACTGAAAGGAGAGAACTGCCCGTTGAGGCTCACCGCAGGGTTGGTGCTTATGATGCCCATGCAGTTCGGCCCAATCAGCCTCATGCCGTACTTTCTGCAGATGTTCAGCAGATCCTCCTGCATCTGCTTTCCCTGATCGCCGCCTATTTCAGAAAAGCCGGATGAAATCACAACAAGTGAGCCTATGCCCTTTCTTCCGCATTCATCGGCCACCTGAAGGACAGACCTGGCCGGAACAACAATGAATGCGAGGTCGATGATACCAGGACAGTCCATGACGTTTTTGAATGCCTGCACCGACTGAACAGAAGATGCATCGGGATTGACAGGATAGGCGACACCCGAATATTCTCCCTCCATGATGTTCCTGAAGAGCTGCCAGCCAATGCTTCCTCTTCTGCGGGACGCACCTATGACAGCTACCGTCTTCGGCTCGAGGAAGTTCTTTAACGACGCCTTTATCGCCATCGTTTCCCTCTCTCCGAAGGTCTGTAAAACGCTGTCCGATAACGAAGTCGGAAAGCTCATTATGATGCTCCCCGGCGATATGTCTGTCTTGAACGGAAAACCGAGTTTCCTGACTACGTTCAGCATGGCAACGTTCTCCTGAAGCATCTCCAGTGTGAACTCAACGACCCCGGCCCCGGACCCTATTTCACTCAGCAGCTGAAGGAGTGCGGTGCCGATTCCTCTTCCCCTGTACTCGTCGCCCACCAGCACTGACACTTCAGCAGCATTTCGCTCATTATCCGTGTAATGGAAGGCTGCATGGCCCACGACCGTGCCAAGCCGGATTGCCATAAGGGCATAGCCTGCCTGACTGTCCGGCATCAGGTATCGGGAATTCTCCTCAGGCGCATGAGACAGGCCGAAGAATCTGAGCTTGAGAGCCTGTTGAGACGTGCTCCTGATAAACTCATTGAGGATACCCAGATCTTCCGGCAGCACAGGCCTGATGCTGAGCATGGACCCGTCCTTGATGGTCACGTCGGCTGAGAAGCCCTCAATCTTTGTTTCCAAATCACTCACTTCCTGCTTATGTTACCGGACAGCGGCCGGCATGGGTTTACACTCATCCACACCAGACTGGGCCGTGGCGGCTGATTATCACGCTGCACCGGCAGTCTGATGCAGATCTGTCCGCTGCATGTATATGCGTGCATCTGTATAATAGATAATTCGCTGAAATGGAAAGAGGAAATACTGGGGCGCGGCCCCTCCGTCGTTTACCGGCAATGCCTGATCACCGGTTCAATTTCATTAACTTCAGTGAAAATGTTTTAACAAAGTTGTTAATCACCAGATTGAAGACAACAGCAAGCAAAAATGTCATCAGGACGTAATTGAACGGGGCACTGTGCAGCCCCGGGATTCCTGTAACGGATATCAGTGCGACCAGAATGATGTCTGCGGTGATTGCGGAGGACATGATGCCCGAGGGTCTGCTTACCCAGAAATTCCTCCTCTCTCTTATGTTGAGAAGATTGAATATGTTTGAGTAGAGCAGATAGTCGAAAACAAGTGTCTGTATCTGATTCAAGAGTAGCGCCGAGTGAAGTATCAGGTACAGAGTCATGAAGGATTCCACGACCATTACCGAACCAATTATTGACGACGTCCCGGCAAGATCACGCATATTCCAGGCCGCCGGTTTTTTCAGCCAGACAACTCTGTCAGTAGACAGGGTCAGGGTGACAAAATCAAACAGGAAAAGCAGCAACACCATATCAAAAGTGGTGAGAACATCCAGACCAGTGAACAAAAGTGCCATTGTAACAAAGACGACGTTCTGAAAGGTTCTGGTCAGCCTGCTCAGTGTCCATGTATTCACTCTTTCAAAAATCTGCCTGCCTATCTTTACCAGACTGATTGCATTCTTCAGACCGGGAGTTACAAGAACGGCGCCTGCCGCTCCTTTGGCAACATCGGTGGCACTGCTCACTGCAATTCCGACATCGGCCTGTCTGAGCGCGGGGGCGTCATTGACACCATCTCCGGTCATTCCCACGATATGACCTGCCTTCTGCAGAGCGCCGACTATCAGGTATTTGTCCTCGGGATAGACTTCCGCAAAACCATCGTTTGACCATGCGAGGTCTGCCATCTCCCCCTTCCGCTCCTTCATCTCTCTGATGCTGATAATCCGTTCACCGATGCCGACCGACCTGGAAATTGTTCGTGCCACCGGGACAGCGTCCCCGGTGAGCATTTTGACACTGACACCCAGCTCCTTTAATTCGCTTATCAGCTCCTGTGAATCCTCTCTCGGCGGATCACTGAGAGCGATTAGCCCCTTCATCCTCCATCCGCCGGCATCTGTTCGTTGAGCGACGGCAAGAACCCTTGAACCGGAAAGAGACGCTTCTCCGATTTTTGCGTCGAATACCCTTCTGTCGAAT
>DAHXLZ010000269.1 GCA_027365715.1 Methanomassiliicoccales archaeon
TCTATTGGCTGACCGGGCCTGAACGGGTTAGTGTGGTACGTAGTCAGCAATACCAACAAAAACATCAACAGTATATGAGCGTTGTTGGTTTCGTTGTTATTGTTGTACCCGCCATTGGAGGCAGCACATGGCCGGGCAGCATCACCCGGCGCATCGTTCCGCTGCAGTTGATGGGCAGTGTGACATAAGTCCTTTCCCGGCTGCTTATGTCCAGCTCACGTTCCCCGGAAAAGGCTGAGCACTGCTTTGGGACAAATTTACTGTTCGGTCCCGAAGCGCTGTCGGGAAAATGTTCATATAGTCAAGCTAGGCTAGCCTGGGTTGGGCTAGCTTGACTCTAAAACTGAAGATCGGGAGGAAAGGATACGTGATCATACCAAAAGCAATAAGAAAAGCAATTGGTGTTGATGAAGGTGACGAATTGATCGTTACTATAGATGATGGGATAAAGCTGACGCCTGAAAGAAAAGTGGACAGAAACTCTTTGCAAAAGGCGATCGCCCGTCACAAAAGGATTGTCTTTTCCCTGGGCGGCGCGAAGGCGCCTGAGGCAGGGGAATCAATGAAATACTCACTGGAGGATGAGTTTGACTAATGTTTTCATAGACACCAACCTTTTCATTTATCTGAACACACCGTCCGCAGACTTTGATCGATACGCCGCCTTCTATGAGGGTGAAATCGTGGACAATCATGCTTTCACTAGTGTGATCGTTATCGACGAACTTCTTTATGTTTCAAAGAAGAAATACAACATACCTTATTCCACAACCATTGAATTCATCGATTCGACCGTTATCCCCTGCGTTGATATCTTGAACGTTGACTTGAGAACCTATACCACGATGAAGGAAGTCCTCAAATACTGTTCTAAGCCAAGTGATGCCCTGATCGCCGCAACAATGAAGAATTCATCTGTGGGTATCATTTTAAGCGAAGATGGCGGATTTGACAAGATTCCCTTCGTCCAGCGAAAGTGGATATATCGCTGATACTCGTGCCCATTGTCTACTCTGAACGAAATTTTCGCAGTTTATGTGCTCCCGTTCACAAGGAGATGGATGATAGATGCCGTCACATTATCCAACTTTGTGAGTTTTCTCATTGCCTGTGTATCGCTGCCCTTCACCTCATCAACTTTGTGGTATGTCTCTGTCAGATATCCTGCACCCGCCGAAGGATACTCTCTTCTGTGCCGTTCCTATTCTGAGAATCACCGGTTTCCGGCTTCCCCTCGGTAATGCCAGCAGATCGAACAAAGCAGACAGATGCGAAACGGAGACGATTCCTCCTTCAAATTATCGAGTAGAATGCCTTTCGGCTGGCATCCTGCATATCCTGTTCCAGACGAACTGGCTCTGGAAGATTCAGTTCTGGAGTTCCGGGCTTTCCGTCAGTCCGATCCCTGTCCAGCTTCCTGTGGCTCCGGGGATTTCTTTTGCGAAACAGTGTTATCATCTTCCAATATCTGAGTTTCGCATCACTCAATGCTCCTCACTCTGGGGACACACCGACAAGAATCAGAATTTTCCGGCATGATTTGACCCGCAGGGATGGACTCAACCATCGCCTGGAAAAAATATCCCTGCTTACCAGCCTTAAACAGGCGTGATTTATGGTTCGGCGCGACTCAAGTATGACAGGGCATGCCCGAATTCACGCGCGTGGAGACCGGACCTCCACCTTCCCGAAGGGGAAAGGGAGTCCGGTCGCTGAATCGCGAACCGCCTGCGGCTAAGGGAGTCGCATTCTCATGCCGCCAAGAACCCCGCGATTTCAGTCGCGGGAGGATGTCAGTCATGCCGCATAACCCGGCAGTTCTGCCGGATCAACAGCAAAGATTCGGATATCGGCACCCCTTCATACATCGTGGAGATATACCGTTTTCGTTTGTATCGCGGATGCATTCTTACCACAGAATCCGGACTTCCCGACAGACACGCTGGAGTGACAAAATCAACAAGCAGTCGAAACATCCGGCGATGACCGGATGTCAAGCTTTCTGCAGAAGGACTATTCCCACATACACGAGCGACAGGCCGATTATGCTGAACACCGTATATGTATTGAGGACAATCGCGAGCAGCATCACAAAAATTGCGTCGCCGTTGGTTACGATATAAATCAGGTTGACTCCCGCAAGCTGTTTCGATCCGGTTGCCAGCAGCTCCTTGAAAACGACCGTTTCAATTATGAATGCTATGCCGATGGATATGCCGCCGGCAACTGACATCAGAACAGGGAGGATGCCGCCGTGAAGACCCGTATGGAAGAAGACAGCGGAAAGAAAAAACAGGATGGATTCGAGCGCCATTGTCGAGATTGCGACCGAGGAAACGCCGTGGTCAGAACCAACAGTGACAAAGTACCCCGCCAGGCCGTAAAAAAGCAGGATTACCATACCTGTTGCAAACGAGCTCCCGTTGAGGGCACTCAGATGCGCTCCTGTTATCTCACCTATTACAAGGCCTGATGTTGAAACAGCCACACCGGTTATGACAACTGAGCTTTTGCTGCCACCTCTGCCGAATTTCCTGAAGGAAAGCGCGAAATAGATGAGAATCGATGCTGGAATAAACGGATATGCGGAGCTCATATCCTGGGAGCCGAGAGCATAGAAGAAGGCCACATTTCCCATAAAGAAAAGGGTGCCTGCAATCGCGCCGAATTTCAGTCCCTGAAGATTCAGCTTTTCACGCATGACAGCGACATAAACCACCGATACAAACAGTGCAGAAACAAAAATTATTGTTCCTGCCGCAAAGACGTTGGCGCCTAGCCTTACCGCCAGAAATGCCAGCGACGCCCATACCGCGTAGAGAATGCTGCTGACCAGCGCGATGCCGACGTAGGAAATGCGTGCCATCACGTCCCTCTCGTCCTGTTTTCGATGTTAAACCTCGCAATTGTCACAACAATTACGGTGATGACCGCAGTGAGGCTGAGCACAATGGAGAGGGAATACACAGGGGGCAGGCCGGGTAGAAAATGGAAAACGAAAGCCGCAATGAGTGTTCCAAATCCAAAGATGGCAACAAGCATTGCAAAGACAGAGTTCCATGTGTTGTTTTCAATATCGTACCTGGTTGCAAGAGAGTCTGCTACAAGCTCCATTTTCTTGTAGACAAGAGAGAGCGAGTCGTCTATCCTCATCTCCCTCTTTGCTGATTCTATGGCATATCTAACTCCTTCAATCGTTGCCGAATTTATCGCGTAATAGATATCCATGCCTGACGAAACCGAATTCTTGATGGTGATCATTTCCTTTCTGTACCTGTGACCAACCTTCAGCATTTCGTTATATTTTCTCAGCAATGCCTCCTGCGCTCTCAGTGTGTCGAGTTCCACGACATAATCGACAAACGGTGCATATCTTTCGATGCCTGCCGTATCTGAGAAATCAGTCGCCAGATTTTCTGCATCGCAGAGACGCTGAAGGACTCCTGCCAATTCACTGGCGCCGTAACCGGTGATGCCTTCGATGTATTCGGCCGGCTCCCCGTCAAAGAACACGATGCCTCTTTCCTTCATAAAGTAGAGCGCAATTCCATCCACCATTGAAACATCCTTTCCGACGACACTCTTTGCGATTTCAGGTTTCACCTCTCTGAACGACCAGTCGGCGTCGATGATGCCGTACATGGCCATGGAGTCGGCCTTCAGTTCTTCAAAGGATCTGCCATTCATGGAGATGTAATATGTGCTGAAAGACGGCGATATCAGCCCCTCTTCACCAAAGAGAAACTTAAGCAGTTCGCCCGCGAATTCGTCAACGTTTGTCCCCGTGCATCCGCGCCATGAAAAATGCATCGGAACGTCGCCCATCTCTGCTGAAATCACTTCATCAGGGGTGTTTCCTGAAAATGGTGGTGGAAACATGATATACACTATGACCATCCCCACGTTGTATCCGTGCAGTACAACGTCCACGTGGTGCTTCTCTTTGCTCTGTTCCGGGAATTCAACCGAAACATCCGGCAGCGCCGACCAGAATGCGGTGCTGCTCTTGATGAACTCCGGCTTGTAGTTCAGCCTCTCTGAGTAGATGAAGTGTGGCAGCACAGGAAGCACGCTGATTTTACCTGAACGGCCGGCAAAATGAACCGAAATCCCCGCAGCTTTTTCCGCAGATCTGCCCAGTTCCGCTCCGGACTTTGTATCCTTTGCATCGAACACCAGCATTGAACATATCTTCTTCAGGCAAAGATAAGATTCGCCGCCGCGAGAATTGTTCATCGGTCACTTCCTCCGGTGTTTCTCAGGACCGCGCTACAGCTCTTTTCTCATGACGTACGTCACGGTTTCGTATCCCAGGCGGCCATAGAGGGAAATTGCCCTGTTGTTGTTCGGATTAACGTCGAGGTAGATTGTCTTAACCCCTCTTTCCTGGAAGAATGAATGTATCATATCTATCAGTCTGCTGCCAATTCCCTTCCTGCCGAATTCCGGCTTTACTACAACGTCCCAGAAATCACCGTACTTTCTGCCATATTCCTCTTCAACGCGCCCTATTCCGATTCCGGCAAGAGTGTTTCCATCGAGCGCCATGAGGACGCACGCATTGTCATCCGAGAGGAGATCTGCAAGCTGACCTCTGATTATTTCCATTGCTCTGGGCGAAGGCGTGTCCGGTCCGGACGCAATTCCCATCTGCATTTCCACGTGTGTAATATAGCTGTCCGACAGCGCTCTGGCCATAATTTCTGCAGATTCGTCCAGATATTCCGTTTCCAGTTTTTTGAAGACCGCTGTTTCAGGCTCTTTCAAGACGGCATCATTTCCTCCTTTTTTTCTTTCAGCTGGCAGCTATGCGGGGTGACAATTAAAAGTCTTTTCATGCACAGCAACTATTCAAGATTGCACAGGATGTCATGGGATTCCTGCGCAATCGTGACCAGTTACCTGTATTTCTGACCTTTTAGGCCACATGTCTCACTTTTTCCCTGTTTTTGTTCTCAATATGCTGTTGCAGACCGATAGATCTAAATACTTCCTGTGTATTACGTATTACACATGACAT
>DAHXLZ010000319.1 GCA_027365715.1 Methanomassiliicoccales archaeon
ATATTGCGTTTAGAACTGATTTAGATGTATTCATCTCGGCTTGAGCTCTGTCATTTTCATTCCTTGACAGAAGGGCCTTGGCAAATTCATCATGGCACTCTGCGAGCAATGCAGTATTTCCAGACGTTGAAGCGAATCTGATTGCGGAGAGAAATTTCTTCTCTGCATCAATCCATGGTCCCCTTGCCGTGTTGTACATGCCCATGATCAGATCATTGTAGCAAAGCAGATACGCATCGAACCCTTCTCTCAGTGCATCTTTAATCGATTCAGCCGCCTGTCTGGCAACTTCATAATTCTTCAGCTTGGCATTGGCATAGGCAAAATTCAATGTGCTCGCACATTCTGAATACTTATCATTTATATCCCTGCAAATGAGTATGCCTTTCCTGAGATAGCCGGTTGCTGCCTCATACCTTCTGGTTTCTATCATCATCGCGCCAAGGTTATTCAGGATCTTTGCAACTGTTTCTTTGTCTTCCAGTATTTCGAAAAACTCAAGAGCGTGATTCCAGTATTTTTCCGCAGTATCGTAGTCTTTGGCTATAGAGAAGAGAATTCCCAGGTTTATCTTCGCCTTCGCCACGCCAAGCATGTTCCGGATTTCGAAGAATTTCTCCCTGCTCTGTTCAAACATGAGCATCGATCTTTTGTAATCACCCATCTTGAACAGTACACCGCCGGCCATTCGAAGACTGTCTGCCTCCCGTGAAACTTCACCCACCTTTCTGAAGGTTTCTACAGCCTCGACAAAATATTTCAGCGATGCCTCAAGCTCTCCCCTGCCGCTTTCCGTTCTGCCCAGAAGGAAGGCGGCCTCTCCGCCGAAATAATTGCTGTTCATTTCGGTTGCTTTTTGCTGCAATTCCATGGCATACATGAGGGCACTGTCATACCTTCCAATACCAATGCAGGAGTTTGACAGAGCAATGAGTGTCTGCGGCATCATTGCAACGGCGTCATCACGTCTCAGTGAGTCGAGTTTCCTGAGAAGCGATACGTGCTCCTGTTCCAGGTCGTTCAGATTCAGAAGTTCGGAAGGGCTTTCAAATATCTTCCTGCCTTTGTCAGTGAACGCGTAAATGACATAATCGCTGTCTGGATTATTGCCCTTCTGCTCTTTTACCCAGCCAATGTCGATTAATGCATTTATGTATTCAAGCTGCAACTTCTCCGGGAGGCTGGAAAAATCGTTGCTTGAGAGTTTTTCCCTTGTCTCCCTGCAGACTATTAATGTAATGAGCGCCCTGCAACCGTATTCTATGTCGTAGGCCATTCAGCGATAAAATAGCACGGAATCCCTATTTAAGGTTCCCACCATAGTTCCAGATTTGATAATCAATGTGCTTTGAGTGCTCTTTTTCCACGCTTTCCACCGGCAGAAACGATGGCTGCCGGCACTTTTCCAGCATATCTGTCCACGAACTTCTTTATGTACTTTGCAAATAAGTCAACCTCAATGTTAACAGCATCTCCCTTTTTCCGTACCGAAAATACAGTCAGGCGCTGTGTTTCAGGTATCAGATAAACAGTGAACTCCATGTCGGTCACGCGTGCGGGTGTGAGACTCACACCATCAACTGCCACGAACCCTTTTTCAGAAACCATCGCGCCGATGTGCTCTGGAACAGTGATTATCATGCGGACCGAGCCTCCTTCAGGTCTGACGTCCTTCACTGTGCCGGTGCCGTCAATATGCCCTGTTACGAGGTGACCTCCAATCAGGTCGCTGCTTGTCATGCTCCTTTCATGGTTGACAAACGAACCACTCTCCAGCAGTCCCAGGTTGGTGCGCCGCAATGTTTCTCCGACAACATCGAAGAACACAACGCCGTTCCGGACCAATGAAACAGTGAGGCATGCACCGTTTATTGAGATGCTTTCACCTCTGTGTGGCAGCCGCTGTCTCCTGCCAAGCCTGACTGCCAGGCGCATGTTTCCATTTTGCAGTTTTGCGTGGACTACCCTTCCTTTCCCTTCTACTATGCCGGTGAACATTTCACCTTTCCACCCTGAGTTCTTTTCTCCTGTGGAGTAATCTTCCTGACTTCATAGTGCCCAGCACATCCACGGGTCCGGCCCTGTGAACTATTGCCGAGTAGATATCACGTGTTCCCGAAAGGCTGCTTCCACGCATGTTGATTATCGCCATATCCGCCCTTGCTCCTTCAACTATGCCTGCAGGCTCATTACTGCTCCCGAAAATCCTTGTGCCGTTAACAGTGGCCATTTTCAACGTCTCCCTGCCGGGTATCGCCGAAGGGTCGAGCATTGAACCCCTGGTTATCCTTGCAGCAAAATCCATCTCCCTGAATATGTCCGGAGAATTAACCATGAGGTTGTCCGTGCCCAGTGCTACTTCCAGTCCGGCATCCATGAGCCGGGAAACCGGCGGAATCCCGACGCCAAGTATGGCATTTGAGCGGGGGCAGCACACAATCCCCAATCGCGATGAAGCCGCAATGGCAATATCGCTTTCCGTAGCCCTTGTCATGTGGACCAGAAAATCCGGTTTCAGGCAAGAGGAGAGTCGCTCTACTTCGGTTTTACCGGTAATTCTTACGGATCGTTTTGCTGCATTTGCGCTTTCGGCGGCATGGACGCCAGTGATGCCTTTCCTGACGCCGTTAATCTGTTCCATCGCCCTGTTGCTGTATTCATTCGCTCCGCTCAGACTAATCCCGTCCAATTTTTGCTGCGCCTTCCTGAACATTCTCATTTCACGTTCTTCAAAGCCTGTGTTGGATATGATTTCCTCAGTGCCGAAATACCTCGAGGGCCTTCCGAGGACAGTCAATATCGTTGAATTGCTGCTGAATTGTCTCAGCTCCTCTATGATTGAAATGTCATCTTCATGGAAGTCGACTGCCTGGGTTATTCCGCTTCTGACCATCTCTTCCAGTGCGTTCGACATCTGTTGAACTCTTTCCCGAATGGTTAATGAGCGGAGACCGGTAACTTTCAATCCTGTGACCGGGTGAATGACGTCTTCAAACCGCCGTCCTGCTCCGGCATCCTTGAGTGGTGCGTCGTTGAGATGCACATGCGCGTTGACCAGTCCGGGCATAACGAGTATTTCTTTGCCTGACAGAACTTTCTGACCTGCTGTTCTGCGGGCCGCGCCTATCTCGATTATTCTGCCATCAACTACTGAAATGTTCGTTGGCTTATGAAACTCCAGTTCTGTTCCTATGAGCACAGATGCATCTTTTATGAAGTAATCATTGCCGCCGGTCTTGACAGAGGGGTCCATTCGCTCTACCTGCCGTCTCTATGGTCTTTCTTTCTTATGCTCCGAAGAGACTCCACCATGGAAAGAGCGGCTTTCACCGCTCTCCTTGCATACTCTTCTGCTCTGGTATTTGCCTGCTCCCAAGTCATTCCGGGGCCCGAAACGCCGAGCGATACGGGCTTACCGTGTTTGACTGAGAGTTCAGAGATTGCGGTGGAAAGGGCCCTCGCGATAACGTCATCGTGGTCTGTATCACCCTTAACGATTGCCCCAAGCGTCACGACGGCGTCAACATCCCGCCTCGACAGAAGTTCATCTGTGAACAACGGCATATCAAATGCTCCAGGAACCCTGCAGACAGCCACTACGGCTGCTCCGGCGGTCGCGCATTCCCTCATCGCCTCATCAAGCATTCTGGATGTTATCTCACCGTTGAATTCCGAACAGACTATGGCGAGCGCTGCCGGCGTTTCCTTCGTCACGGTGCACGCCTCAGTGTATCGAGTCGCCATCGACGAACGGTATGCCGCGGTCTGATGCAAACTCAACTGCGTTTTTGACGCTCAGTGCTTTGTGCGTCTTTGAATCCAGCATTTCACAAACAACAGATGCAGGGGCAAGTCCTGAAAACCGCGTCAGATGGATGGAGAGTTCTGTGTGACCCCTGCGCTGGCTCAATGACTGCGGTGCCTCTATCAGCAACGGTACATGGCCCGGTGCCCTGAATTTCGAGTAAAAAGCATCTGCTGCTCCAGTTTCACCATTCTTGACCATCAGCGCAATACGTCCGAGAGATGAAACAGTGAGGCTTCTGTCGGAGTCCGTGACACCGGTGTAAACTGATCTGTGGTTGAGTGTGAGTGAAAAAGCAGGTTTGCCGCCATACGGTGTCTCACGGTCTATTATCGATGAAAAAAGAGGATATTCGGCACTTGCAAAATCCAGTATATCGTGCATGAATGGCAATTGAAGGGCCGTAGCTACATCCTTACCGATGGCGGAGCATATCAGTCCGCCGGCCTTCTCCCTCATCAGAGTTATAGTTTCCGGTGTACACAGCTGGGCGGATGCAATCATGTCGACTTCATTCTCGCGGGAAGAGGAATCGTGGAGCAATACAACGCCCCCGGATGCCAGTGCGTCTACCGCATCGGAAAACCTTCCTTCAATTTGCTGTTCTATCAACATATCACGCGACACCGTAGACTGCGGGATTATAAACACCTTACTACAATATTTGTTGTTACAATATAAGTTGTTAAACTACCGCGAATATGAAATACAGATAAATGCAGGCTGCGCTTCCGAACCTGATGCAGCGGGCAAACAAGAGACATTACTTTGCTTTTCTGATTGTCTGGAATGGCGTGATATCAATCTCATTTTTCTATTTTGCCGGGCTGTTAAATACAATCGGCACTTCAGAATCAATACCGTACATTATTGTGGGGCTGATTTCCGGCTCACTCTTCTTTCCGTTGCTCTCCGCATTTTACTTTCATAAATCCAGGCTGAGTGTGTTTCTTTCAGCGATAGTTGCCCTTCTTCTCTTCACCGCCATATTTCTGTATGTGCAGTCGAATCCCATTCTGACGTATCCCGAAACGCTTGTGCTTTCATTCGCCAGTTCCGGAGGTGTGCTGTTTTCAACGTCTGTTTACTTCAATACTCAGGAGATTTCCGGTGGCTTATTGCGCCAGTCAATCCCGGTTGGGCTCGGCAGCCTTCTCGTATCTGTGTTTCTATTTTCTGCATACCTTTTCACGTTCTACAGATATATGCCGCTCATCATACTTTCAGCGCTGGTATTATGCAGCATATTGCTCATTTTCGGTTTCCTGAAAGAGACTGTCGATCGCGAAAAGATAGTATAGGATGTGCCCAATCCCAAACCTGTTGACGCAGGAAAAGCCAGCCGGCAAAGAGCGGAAGACACATTTTCATCACTGCCTGATTACTGTGCTTACGGCATCCATTCTCTTTCTTTCAGTCACGCTGCTTCCGGTCACATTCGCAAATGCACTTTCGGCCGGCACCAGGACGCCGATAAAACATGTTGTTTTCATTACTATGGAAAACCATAGTTTTGACAATATATTCGGCAACTATCCATACGGCGGCACATCCCCTTTCTCAAATCTGACGTCCCGGCTCACCGTGCCAGTCGATCTGGCCGGCAGCAATCTCACAGGCAAACTGACGCCGGTCAATCCCGGCTCCTATTCAACAGCGAACCCGGTGGAAGGGTATACTGCATATCACCTCGACTGGAATAATGGGCTGATGAACGGCTTCGCTAACAATTCCGGAAAGCAGTCCATGACTTATTTCACTGCCTCGCAAATGGCAATCGAGTGGGATCTCGCCGAACAATATGCGGTGGGTGACATGTATTTTGCAAGTGCCCTGACAGCGACAATGCCCAACCGTCTTTTCCAGATTGCAGGTTATTCTCCTGTCGTGAACGATTATGGCCCTCCACCGTATATTCCGTTTTCTCAGACAATCTTTTCGGAGTTGAACCATTACGGAATTTCGTGGTCATATTACGTTTCCAACCCGTCTCTGGGCACTATCATGCTGGACTATGTGTATGGAATTCAGCAGTATTCATCAGACATTGGAAGCTGGGCCGCATTTTTTTCCGAGCTGCAGAACGGAACGCTGCCTGCTGTCTCGTATTTCATGCCCATAGGCATTGGTGTGAACGGATACAGCCAGCACCCGTCGGACAGCATGCTAGTGGGTGAGATGTGGCTGCTCTATACTGTGGAGAAAATAATGAACAGCCCCGAATGGAACTCTACCGCGATTTTCATCAACTATGATGAGGGTGGAGGATACTACGACAGTGTTCCTCCGCCTGTGATCGGCGGTCAGCAACTTGGTTTCAGAGTTCCATTAATCGTTATCTCACCTTATGCCAGGGAGAATTATGTTTCGAGTACACCGATGAACCACGCTTCTCTGCTCGCATTCCTGGATTACAACTGGAGAATGCCTCCTCTGAATTCTTTCGTGGCTTCATCTGACATACCCATCGATATGTTCACATTCGGCACTCCGGGATCTCAACCCCGCGCGCCATTTATCCTGAATCTGGGCAATCTCACATTACCGTCTGCGATTAATTTTCCGCTTTCGTCTTTCAAGTCATCGCCAATATCCAATCTTTACCCCGTGCAACCGCAAATCCCATTCAACGCACTCAACTACAGCAGGAGTGGATTATCTTCCGTGAATCTTTCACAGACGGCAACTTATGTTGCTACCGACACACCGTACACGCCTTACTACGAATCCACTGCGTTCGTCGGTGCATACCTGCTCGTGCTGAGCTCTGTGGCCGTTGTGGTGTTCTACCGCAGGGCGGGCGGGAAGCGTTGAGCAAAGTGAGCTAGACAGGTCTCGTTTTCTTTCTCCTGGTTATGAGCTTTCCGCCGCAGATTCTGCACTCCTTTTCACCACGTGTCACGGAAACCAGGCCGCACGCCTTACAGACAATCTCCCATTGTACGTAGCTGCTGATGCGCGGTATGTACAGTGACCTGTATTCCACCCCCAGTGCGGATGCGGTGTTCTGTATGGAGTAATCTTCGGTAACGAGAATGGCGCCCAGTTCATATGCAAGAGAGAGTATTTCCAGATCTGGCTCTGACAGTCTCGCAATATCTCCATTTTCCTCAGCCTTTTCCCTCACCGCCTTCATGCTGTCCGATGAAGGCATCATGACTGTCAGCCTTGTGTCGATGAAGAATTCCGCCCTGTCGGATCTGTAGACTCTCCTCACTTCAGATACAATCTGGGGTGTAGCATACAGGACAGTGTCAGCAGGATAGTCAGTTCCGTTGTAAATCGCACTTGTGTCAAGCACAAGAGGCTTTTTCTCCTTCTCATCACGCGATTCATGCATACTGTATCTTGAAGCTCCTTCTGAGCTTGTTTACCCTGCGTTTCACGTTCCTTCCAGCCAGCACTTCGTCAATGGGAGCGGCAATTCGTTTCATTTCCCTGTCACCCATGCCAAGTCTCGAAACCTCTGAAGTGCCAAACCTGCCTGTCGTATCCACAATGATGTCGTTGCTTTCCAGTCTCTCGCTCAGAGTTCCGAAACTCATACCAAGTGCATTGACCGCAGACGGATCTATGTGCAGCTGATGCGACTCCGAGTAACCCTGCTCGCCGAAAAGGCATCTCAGGCCACCTTTGGAGAGATACCTGCCAAGGCTCCTGGAATTC
>DAHXLZ010000342.1 GCA_027365715.1 Methanomassiliicoccales archaeon
TCCGATCGTGCAACCTGAGCGTTCTAATGCCGTGCGAATCACGCAACGATTTCTATCTTCTGCCAGCGCTGTGACTCCATTTTCTCTATTCCAAGGTCTTTGAGGGTTGGCGGTAACACGATGTTACCGCCGGACTTTGCAGAAGATAGAAATCGTTGAGTGATTCGCCACATGGCAAGTTTAATGAGTCTACCGGATATTCCCCTTTGAACTCGATGCCCATAGAAAGAGAATTTATCTGTGAATGCTGCGGTGAGGCCTACATTGCCCGTTGTTTCCGTCCGGAGCTGCTTACGCTCTTTCTGTGTGCGGCTGTCGCAGCCGTCACCTGGTTGTTCATACTGTCACTGTGACAGCTGCGCATGAATGAGTTCGCAGGTCATATTACATGTCCGGGCCTCCGATCGTGCAACCTGAGCGTTCTAATGCCGTGCGAATCACGCAATTTCATAGAAACACTGCCATTCTCCCGAAAATCTTGTAAAAAAGGTCATTGAAAATCCCCTAACGAAATGACACCGGATCCTGCCCTGTGGAAAATGTCCGTTTTCTACAGGCCTCAGCCGGCATAACAATCACACACTTGTCCGGACATGTTTGAGAATGTACGGACAACTCGCCGGAATCAGGCCCTCCAGGGCAGCCGGACCGGTGATTATCACACATTCGTGTATGAATTGTTTGCCATGTGGCAAAAGGTTTGAAGGAAGACGTTTGACAGCTGCGCGCTCAGTCCTGAAGCTTTTGTTGCCGGTCTATGAATGTGAGGAAGTGATCTGCGCGCAAGTCTTCAATGGCCGTCTTCAGCTTCAGCATTCTTCTCCGTGCTTCCTGGAGATTCTTTGCCTTCGAGACCTCTCTCGCCGAAACTGAAATCGCTCTCTCCACTCCGTTCCAGAATTCCATATCTTCCCGTCTCATTTTCTCCCTCCCTTTTCGTTCTTCCTCTTCCATTCACGCAGCAGCCTGTCTACGAGCTCCCCGGGATCCTCTCCTGCCTTCGTTGCGAAGTCATAGAGTTCCCGCTTGACATATATTTGTGGCATATTTACCTCATAGTGATGATGATGATATCACTATTTAATTTTTGCCCGATCGTTCTCAAAAAGAGCCTCCGGATTGCCTTATTTGCACGAAATACCCCCCCCTTTTCGTGCATAAATCAGGAAGGCAAATTCATGATTGCCTTGCCCTCAGCTCCTCGACGAACTTATCTCTCAGCTGAGGGTTCTTGAGAATTTCAGACAACACGCTTTCGAGTAGGCCGGCCTTGACGCTCTCCGGCGCGCTCTTCAGTATTGACTTCGCCAGGGGGTCAACAGCTGTCGAACTCTGAATTGAGGCTTCAATCTGTTTTTCCTTCTCTTCCATTTCAATGGCAAGCCTGGTATCGAAAGGCAGCCAGCAATTCTTACAATATGTCGCCGCAGATGTATTGAGTGTCTTGCATCTTGCGCATTCACGGGGGAGCTCGTCAACAGGCTGATCTTCCTTCACTTTGATGCCATAGCTCTTCAATATTGCCCTGTCCTGGTCTCCTCCGGACAGATGGACGTACGTCCTGGTCTGTCCTGAACCGTGGACCCATCCCATCTGGAGCTCCAGCGGTGCTTCAGGAACGCTGCCGGCAAGAAGTGTTGCCCTGGTATGCCTGAAGAGGTGAGGATGAATAGATCTCTTTATTCCGGCCCGCAGAGCTGCGGACTTGATCACTTTGGCAGCCTGAGGATAGTTCATCATTCTTCCCCTTGCTTTCCTCTCTATGCCCTGGAAGACATATGAGCTCCTGTCTCTGCCTGACGGATGCACTTCAAGCCATGACCGGAGGTAAGGGATGGAGTCACCGACAACTCTCACTCTGCGCGGGCCTGTCTTGCCCGCAACCATGAGGACCAAGCCGTAGCTGTCGAACATCAGGTCCTCAATGCGGAGCGTCAGTATCTCTGAGATACGGCAGCCTGAATCATAGAGAAGTGAGACCAGTGCGCGATCCCGGGGCTGATTGCATGCGTCAACCATTCCCTTCAGCTCCTCCTTTGAAATGATAGGCTCGGGTTTCGCTATCCTGCTCCTGTCGCCGTTGTTGCTATTCTTCAATACTTTCAGGAAGTCATGAATCTGCCCGTCTTCACCGAAAGACCATTGATAGAACCGTTTAATTGCCTTCTTGAAATCCCGTTGTGTGTTGTCTGTGTATCCTTCTTCTTTCACGGCGACAACGAGACGCTCGATATCTTGCCTCGAGGGGCTGAGAAAAGCGTCTCCGATTAAACGCGCTATCATGCGCAACCTGACAGCATAGAAATACTGTCTGTGCTCACTCAGGCCTTGGACCTTCAGGTAGTGGATGAAGCCTGAAATTGCGCTTTTTGTTTCCCTGGAAAAGTTCTCCTTCTCAAGCCTTCTTGCCTCCCCCAGCATGTCCTTTTTCTCATCATAAATCGAGTTTGGGTTCAGTTTGCCGGACCGTTTTCGCATGAAGGGAAATAGGCATTACACAACTTAAACTCTGGGTTATGTGCTCCCTATGGGATTTGAACCCATGTCGCGGGGTCGAAGGCCCCGCATGATT
>DAHXLZ010000345.1 GCA_027365715.1 Methanomassiliicoccales archaeon
GGAAAGTGGGAGATGGTTGGCGATGTCGCCATATTGAAACTGAAGAAAGAGCTTGAGCCTTACAGCCATGAGGTGGGAATGGCTTACAGCAAGGCGCTTGGTGCCCGCAGCGTCTTTGCTGTGGATGGAAGAATCAGCGGAGAGTACAGAAAACCCTCATTGCACCTGATTTTTGGCACCAGCGGCGAAACAGTGCACCATGAGAACGGTGTTGATTATGTCATAGACGTGTCGTCGGTAATGTTCTCCTCTGCAAATCACGACGAACGGATGCGAATGGCTGGACTCGACTGTAACGGAGAAACCATTGTCGACATGTTCGCGGGGATAGGTCACCTGTCAATGCCGATTGCCGTCCATTCCCGGCCTGCCAGGATTGTGGCGGCGGAAGCGAGCGATGTGACGTTCAGATATCTGCTGAGAACCATTGAGGCTAACAGGGCCGGGGAAATATTCGATGCGAAAAACATCGACAACAGGCTGCTTGAGACCAGGGGGGCAGACAGGGTAATCATGGGATATCTGATGAACACAGGGGAATGGCTTGACGCGGCCATACAAATGTGCAGGAAGGGTGCGGTCATACACATGCATGAGGCTGTCGGCCGCAACTCAATAAACGGGTGGAAAGAGAGCATAGTGTCAGATTACGGGAGAGGGAGAGTAAGTGTAACCTCAGTCCGCAGAGTTAAGGGATATTCGGCGCTCCTTGACCACATGGTTGCGGACCTGGTTGTTGAATAACACGTGCACGACATGTTTCCGATACAACGGAGCCTGGCAACTGAAAAGTAATTAGTATAAAGAGGGGATTGAATAGCAGAAGTGTTGCCAATGGGTGAACGCGAAGATTATGCCAGAGGTTACCTCAAGGGTTTTGAGGACGCCCTGAATGAAGTCTGGACCGAAGTTCTCTCGTTGGGAAGCAGAGCGTACTCTTCTCACGAACTGCAGATTCTCGCGAGGACGAGGAAAAATATGATTCAGCAGACCGTGGATGCCAGGAGAATTGAGGTGCAGAAAACATTCGGTGTCATCCTATCCACACCAAACAGGGGCGCCGCACCTGAGGTAACTGTCAGAGCGGGCAGTTCCATTGTTGTCAGGGAGGAAAGACCCGACAGAGCGTTTTCGATTTTCAGCTCAATGCTCTCCGGAGGCAATGAAGGGATGTCTGTCACCAGAACAGATCCGTCTAGAGTGATTGAGAAATACCGCCTGAAGACAGATAAGACGGCTTTTATCTGGCTGACCAAGATCGAAAAGGAGGAAATAGTGCAGGATGGCAGAAAGTACCTTATCAGGAACAATCTGCCAAACCTCGCGGCCGAGATACGCTCATTTTACGGCAGGGGGAAAGGGGGGGTTGTCATACTCGAGGGGTTCGAGTACCTCGTCACGCAGTATGAGTTCAGGCCCGTGCTCAGATTCATCCAGATGGTCAGTGAGCAGGCTGAATATGGCAGCGGATACTTCATAATCACCGTCGATCCGCAGACCATCGAGGACAGGGACTACAGGCTTCTCGAAAAAGAGATGAGCCTCACCATATAGGCCGCATCCTCAGTCCTGATCCGTGCCTGATTTTACATTTACACCTTTCCCGCCAAACCTTATTGCAGCCTGTGCTGCCGCAAGTCTGGCGATTGGCACCCTGTACGGTGAGCAGCTGACGTAATCCAGACCTGCGGTGTGGAAGAACTCAATGCTGCCCGGATCACCTCCATGCTCTCCGCAGATGCCGATCTCAAGGTTGCTCTTGACCTTCTTTCCCTTCTGAAGGCACATTTTTACCATTGCGCCGACCCCCTTGACGTCGATGGTCTGGAACGGATCCGAGGGCAGCAGATGCTTCTCCACATACTCCGGGAGGAACCGGCCGGCATCATCCCTGCTCAGCCCCAGCACTGTTTGTGTGAGATCATTCGTTCCAAGAGAGAAGAAGTCTGTGACCTTTGCGATCTCGTCTGAAAGTATTGCAGCACGTGGCAATTCAATCATTGTGCCTACCAGATACTTGAGCTCGACACCGAGGCTGGCCATGACTTCGGATGCCACGGCATCAATCTGCGGTCTGAGCAGATCTATCTCCTCGCGCCCCTCCGTGAGCGGTATCATTATTTCCGGCGTTACGTCAATACCGTCCGTCTTCTTGAGTTCGCAGGCGGCCTCAAATATGGCTCTGTACTGCATTTCATACACTTCCGGAAACGTTACTGCGAGCCTGCAGCCCCTGTGCCCCAGCATTGGATTCAGCTCACGAAGTGCAGCTGTTCTGGCATTGACCTCTTCGGGGGTCAGCGCCATATCCTGAGCAAGTCTGTCCACCTCGTCCCCTCCCTTGGGGAGGAATTCGTGCAGAGGAGGATCGAGCAGCCTGATGATTACAGGATAGCCGTCCATCTCCCTGAACAGGCCAATGAAGTCCTCCCTCTGATAAGGCAGCAGGGCGTTGAGCGCTTCCTTCCTCGCTTCGATCGTGTTGGCGAGGATCATGCGGCGCATGTGCGGCAGCCGCTCCTCTCCGAAAAACATGTGCTCTGTTCTGGTAAGGCCGATTCCCTTTGCTCCGAATCTCCTTGCTACCCTTGCATCCTCCGGAAGGTCTGCGTTTGCCCTTATACCCAGCGTCTTGAATTCTTCCGACCAGTTCATGAAAGTTTCGAAATATTCAGTCAGCTCTGCCGCCTTTGTAGGCAGCTCACCCAGATACACGATGCCGGCAGTCCCGTCAACGCTGATGTAGTCGCCGGCGGACACCGGCGCGCCTCCCCTGGAGGTGAACTTCCGGCCGCCGCTGTCTATTGAGAGTTCAGAGCAGCCGACAACACAGCACTTTCCCATTCCTCTCACCACAACGGCCGCATGCGATGTCATTCCGCCGGTGGCTGTCAGGATAGCCTGAGCAACTGCCATTCCGTGTATGTCTTCCGCCGATGTTTCATTCCTGACAAGTACAACTCTGTCCCCTTTGGATGAAAGCTGCACAGCCTCCTCAGCGTCGAACACTACACGGCCCGAGGCGGCTCCGGGTGAAGCCGGCAGTCCGGATGCGAGTTCGGTGCGCGGGACCGTGTCGTCAAAAACAGGGTGCAGGAGCTGGTCAAGCGTGGCGGGGTTAACAGACAGCAGCGCCTGTTCCTTCGTGAGCAGTCCTTCGCCGACCATATCAACAGCCGCTCTGATCGCAGCCTGCGCGGTTCTCTTTCCGCTTCTAGTCTGCAGAAGGTAGAGCTTTCCGCGCTGGATGGTGAATTCAAGATCCTGGATGTCGCGGTAATGGGATTCAAGCAGCTCTTTGATTTTAATCAGTTCGGCATGCGTTTCAGGCATCCTCTCCTCAAGCGACTGACCGGGTTTAGCCGGATCGCGGTTTATCGGCTGCGGTGTCCTGATGCCGGCGACGACGTCTACACCTTGCGCGTTGGTAAGATATTCACCGTAAAATCTGTTCTCACCCGTGGCCGGATTCCTAGTAAACGCCACGCCCGTTGCGCAATCATCGCCCATGTTGCCGAAAACCATACTCTGGACTGT
>DAHXLZ010000347.1 GCA_027365715.1 Methanomassiliicoccales archaeon
CATTACGGTTGAAATGCCCAGCACCGCAGATACCACCAGGCTTCCCCAGAGGAGCGATTCAAATGCCTGCATTATTGTCGCCAGTGCATTGTGAGGTGTCACTCCACCCAGTGTTGCCGATGTAATAGTTACGCCAAACGAAAAACCAAGTATGAATTCAGCTGCGAATCCTGTTACATAAATCACAACAGCGTAAATGACATACTTTCCGTGTCTGACTCCGAACGCATCACGCCCGATTATTATGAGTATCACACCGATGAGTTCCAGAATTCCCCCGATGTAGAGTATGTATGGAATCCAGCCAAGCAGCAATCCTATGATGAGCAGGAGAAGTCCTGTCATTGTCTGGCTTACCTTCTTATCCATCTGTCCGATGTATTCTGAATGCATGTCCTGCCTCAAGCGGACTGTATTCGTTATCTGGCCGGAAAGTGGTGCTGTTGAAGACGGCGAACCACAATTGGAACAGAAACTGTATCCTGCTTCGTTGAGGTGTTTGCAGGAAGGGCACGGGATCCGCTGATTGTTGTCGGCGCTCATCTTTCTCCCCCGTCTGTAAACTGGATTATCTGTAATAAGTCTTCCCTGATGAATCCTGGAGTGAGATGCAACTTGACACACACTTGATTATATCTTGCGCCGTGGTCAACAACTGACCTGTTGTCCAGTATCAGCTGATACGACTCCTGTTTCCGGCGCATTAACACATCATGCAGTTCACAGTTCCGGTTCCTCAAGCATCGCGCCAGGCTTGTCCAGCATGGCCATTATTTCGGTTATCGCCCGCTCCATCTGCGGATCTCTTCCTGCACCGTAATCCTGTGGTGTGATTTCAACCTCTATTGTTGGTTCGGTTCCGTAATTTTCGACGTTCCAGCCAACATCCTTGAACCAGAATGCAAACTGCGGTTGTGTTACCCGGGTACCGTCAACAAGCCTGATTCTCGGGTTAATGCCTATGACTCCACCCCAGGTCCTGGTGCCTATGAGTGGACCCAGGTTCAGCAGCTTGAAGCCGTGGCTGAATATGTCTCCATCAGAACCCGCCAGTTCGTTGGTTATGGCAACCATCGGGCCTTTCACCGAATCCGGCGGATAGGGAACAGCCTTGCCGCGCCTCGGCCTGTCGTAGCCTATCCGTTTCCTTGCCAGTTTTTCGAGCAGCAGAGCCGACACATGCCCTCCTGAATTGTACCTCAAGTCGACGATAAGGCCGTCCCTTTCAGTTTCCAGACGGTAAATCCTGTGAAATTCAGCAAAACCATTCGGGCCCATGTCCGGTATGTGCAGGTATCCTATTTTCCCGCCTGTCCTGTCATGGACATACTTCCTGTTTCTTTCAACCCATGCTCTGTAAATGAGGCGCTTCTCATTCTTCAGTGTGCGAATGGTATATTCCTTCCTCGAGCGTCCGCGTTCGAGAACTATTGTGACAAGGTCCCCTGACCTGTTTTCCAGAAGCCGTTGAGGTGAATTCTCCTCAGAGAGCTGAATACCGTTTATGGAAAACAGCCTGTCTCCTTTCATCGCATTGACTCCGGGCGAAAGAAGCGGTGACTTCTCACCGTCATTTGCCGGGTCGCCAACAAAAATGTCACGTATGTAATAAGCGCCTTTCCTGACCTCGAAATCCGCACCCAGGCCACCAATCTGGTAAGGCTTCAACCGATCGTAATCCCCGCCGATCTCATATGAATGGGAGGTGCCCAGCTCGCCCTGCATCTCCCTTATCAGATCTGACAGTTCATATCTGGTGCTCACCCTCGGCAGCAGTTTGCTGTATTTCCCGTGCACAGCATTCCAGTCTCTTCCCAGCATGTCTTCTCTCCAGTAGTTTTCACGCATAAGCCGCCAGGTCTCCCTGAGCATCTCCTTCCATTCTTCCGGCGGTTTCACCGTTGTCTTGACTCTTCCCAGATCTAAGTAACCACTCTTCTTTCCCGGTTTTCTTTCAGCACCGCCTTCAACCTTCTTGCCCGATTCAACCACCCTTATGTCCCTGTCATAGAAGAGGAGAAGTTGCGATGCATCGGCTGAAAGATCAAAGTCGCTGATGCCGGAAGCATGCTCCTCAGTCTCTCTTCTTTCGAAATCATATGACATCAGTGTTCCCTTTCTCCTCTCTGACGAATAAAGGTAGTATTTCTTCGATCCCTCCACAGGGAAAGATAAGAAGAGTGCCTTTCCGGAAATGCCCATTATTTTGGAAAAATCTGCATCCTCAACCGGAAACGGTTCGACCCTGTTTGCTATGCCGTCAAAATCCACTCCCTTCTCTTTCGCTCCTTTTTTCTCCTCAGCTGGAGGAGACCTGATGAATAGCGATGGAACATCCTTCCTGAGAGTGACAGCAAAGGGTCTTGCAGTTTTCGGGAATCCGAGATCGAATATGATCTTATCATAAACAGGATCAAGTTCCCTGTCTGAAAGAAAAAAGAGGTATCTTCCATCCGGATCGAATGCAGGAGAAAAATCATTTGCATTGGGTGCTGTGACGTTGACTTTCTTGCCGTCGGCCACTTTTGCAAGTCTGATCGTGCTTACATTCAGGGCTTCCGGAAAGCTGTAAGCAATATGTTTTCCGTCAGAAGACCATGCAAACTCGTCAATAATTCCGTAATCGCTTCTGTCAATGGTCTTTACAGAACCCGTCACAGAATCCAGTACATGGAGTTCGAACCTGTTTGTTGAGAATGCCAGCAGGTCTCTCCCCTTCGCCGTCTCAAGCCTCATTACAGAACCCCCGACAGGTGTTGTGCGAACGCTCTTTCCATCCCGGTCAAATATCTCTATCTTCTCCTCACCGCCTTCATCGCTGACCGCAGCAACTTTTCCCGAATGCAGGAATGCACAGAGGCGGTATCTGACTCCATCCCGCACTCCCAACTGTGTTACAGCGCCCTCCCAGTTACTCATGATGAATGGTTTCCCTCTCGCAACGAGGAGGACGTTGTGGCCGGTCCTGTCGAGTGAGCATTCCTCAAGGAACTCTCCAGTATCGATAAATCTCTCCTTTGTCTGAAGGCGGGACGCCGGTGCTTCTATCTCAAGTTTCACAGAATTCTGTTTTTCAGCGTCGAAAAGGTATATGTCACCACCGCTCTGGTACACTATGCACCTGCCATCGCTTCTTGCGTTTCGGGCAAAAAATTCAGAATGTTCAGTATGCCGCTTTATGTCTTCCCCTTTGTCGTTGACAGAGTAGAGATTGCCTGTTCCTTCATGGTCTGAAATGAAATAGAGCCTGTTCCCGATCCACATCGGCGACGTCAGGTTTCCATCCAGTTCAAGGAATTTGCTGAATTTTCCGTCCCCGCTTTTGTCCTTCCAGAATTTTCCTCTTGCTCCTCCCTTGTATCTCTTCCACTGGGGCAGGTCTGCAGAATTGCGCGCAAGGACAACACCGTGCTTCCCGTACTCTATGGCAGTTGCAGGTCCCATGTCGAGTGTTTTGTGTGTTTTCAAATCTGTTCCGAATTCGTGCAACTCTCTCCATCCTGGGAATGGCATTCCAAAATCGGTGCTCACTATCAACTTCCCTTCAGGCGACCATCCGGCAATGGATGTCAACGGCGAACCAAAGTATGTGACCCTTCTGGTTTCTCCACCGGTGGAA